>JANNRD010000053.1:0-2426 GCA_031401095.1 Acidobacteriota bacterium | reverse complement strand
TCGACCATCACACAAGTCACCACAGCCGCCGATCTGGGCATCACCAAGGTCACCAGCAACCCAACACCATTAGCGGGTGGCGCGGCTTTCTCCTACACGCTGGTCGTGACCAACAACGGTCCAAGCAATGCGACTGACGTGGTGGTCAACGATCCGATGCCGCCGGGTGTAATCTTCGCCAATGTGGCGGTCAACAATCTGACTGGTGGCAATCTGATCTGTTCCGGTCCGCCGACTGAAACGAATGGGACCGTCTCGTGTACGAGTGGAAACTTTCCAGCGGGTGCGGTGTCAACTGTCTCGATCGTGGCACAGGTCGTGCCAAACGTCGCTACGGGAGTTCGCACCAACACCGCGACGGTCGGGTCGGCGACAACCGAGACCACACCCAATGTTTTTCCAAATACCGCGAGTGTCCAACAGAACATCACGGTCAATGCACCCCTCTCGATTACGAAGGCGGGCCCGGCGACTGTGTGTGCTGGTGATACCTACACGTACCACATCAGCGTCCTCAATGGTGGCAATTCCACGGCCCTCAACGCGACGATCTTGGACCCGCTTCCCGCCAACACGACTTTCCTGTCGCAGGTGGGGACGGGAGCTTTTGCGGGCACCTGCTCGCACAATGGGGGTACTCCCGGAACCGTGACCTGCGCTTCGGTTGACATCCCCCGGGGGGTGAGCACGCTCGATGTCACGGTCAGGCTGGCCGCCGGTGCGCCTTCCGGTGCGCTTTCGAACACGGCAACCATCACTAGCGCCGGCACCGGCACAATCGCTGTTGGAACCTCGACGACGACGGCGACGGTGACCAGATGCTCTGATCTGCAAATCACAAAGACAGCAGCACCAGCGACAGTGGCCGCCGGTCAGGACATCAACTACACGATCACAGTGCAGAACAATGGGCCAAGCGACATCGCAGGGCCGAACGAATTTAACGTCCTTGACGTCCTTCCTCCAGTGGGTAACGCCACGGCAAAGCCTGGAACGACAATCATCGCGCCGGGTTTCAGCTGTAACGGGCTCCCGGCTGTGTCGGCCAGTTTCCCCTGTATCTATGCGGGAAACCTGCTGGCAGGCGCGAGTGTTCAGATCAGGTTCATTTTGACGGTGAATCCCGCCTACGGTGGCGGCCTTCCGGGCTCAAGCATAACCAACACGGCAAGCTTCGGCGCGCCCAGCCCGAACTTTCTTGATGGTAACAGTTCGAACAATTCATCGGCTGTGACGACGCCGGTTGTGCCGAGCGCGGATCTGTCCGTTAACAAGTCTGCGTTAACGCTTGCCGGGGCGGTTTTTGGAGCAGCGGTGACTCCCGGCGGGGACATTGGTCCTTATGTGCCAGGAGTCGTTACCGGAACTGGTGAGATTCGCTATAACCTGCAATACAGAAATAACGGGCCCGGCGACGCTGTCAACGTCCACATCCGAGATGTCATTCCGGCAGGGACGCTGCTGTTGCCAGTTCCGCCACCCGTTGGCGTGATACAGGCGGGGCCAGCGTTGACTTGTCAGGTTGTGCCGACTGTTCTCGCCTACCAACTCGACTGTACGCCGACGGCTGGCGGCGTTCTACCAAATGGAGCAAGCGGGACGATCATCTTCCGCGTTCGAGTTCCGGAGAACGTACCGACCCAGACGGTGATCAGGAATCAGGCGACGGTCAACTCGGAAGGGGCTGGCACCAACCCGGCAACCCCGGATCCGAGTTCTTCGAACAACACCTCCCAGGAGACGCAAAACATCGTTCGTGCTTCAGCTGATCTCTCGATCACGAAGGCTGGTCCGGCCGCGGTCATTGCCGGTCAGCAGATCGTCTACACCCTGACCGCAACGAACAATGGCGTCTCTGATGCTCACGATATTGTCATCAAGGACATCCTGCCGCTGGGGGTGCAGTTTATTTCGGCAGTGCCCAATGACCCGAGTTTTGTGTGTACTGTCCTGAGCGGCACGGTCAGTTGTCAGGCGGCGGTTCTGGATGCGCCCGCGCTCAATCTGCCGCCGATCATTCCACCGCGAATTGCGCCAACCTCGGTGGTGATTACGATCACTGGGCTTGTCGTCCCAGGCGTGCCGATTGCCGTTACGCTCGGCAACACGGCAACGGTCGAGAGCAGCACGGAAGATCCTGTTCCGGCGAATAACACGTCGAATCTTGTCGTGACGGTGGTGGATCGGTAACAACTACTCCATTAGCATTGCTCGGGCCCAGGTTCTGAACCGACAGCGTGTAGGTCAGGTTGGTCCCGGCCACAACAGGATTTGGGTTGGCAATCTTGCTGATCGTGACATTCGCTACCGAGGTCACCACCGTCACGACAAGATTCGACGTGTTATTCGCCGGAACAGGATCTTCCGTGCTGCTCTCGACCGTTGCCGTGTTGCCGAGCGTAACGGCAATCGGCACGCCTGGGACG
>JANNRD010000052.1:0-2675 GCA_031401095.1 Acidobacteriota bacterium | reverse complement strand
CGTCAGATATCTCCGTAACGATGCCATATAGTCCGCAAGGTTGCCCTCGGGCGGCGCAATCACTACCGTGCCGATACCGACGATACAGTCACCCGTCATGAGACTGCCCGTTCGCTCCTCGTAAAAGCTCAAGTGCCCGCGAGCGTGACCGGGTGACCACAATGCGCGCAGTCTCCACACCAGATCGGAGCTACCACTTCCGCCCCTCAACTCAATCAGATCGTTATCCTCAATGTAGCGGTCGACGCGGATCTCAGGGGCGATCTGCTCAGCCGTCAAACGATGCGCCGCAACCGGGAGCGCAAACTTCCTTGCCAGATGATTGACACCACCGATGTGATCCGGGTGCAAATGAGTAATCAGTATTTCGCGAGCGCGGCGTCCCTCTGCCAGCATCTCCGCGATGACGCGATCCAGCTTGCCTTGTTCCTCCTCGTACGGCGACCCCGGATCGATGATGACAAATTCATCCCCCCCGATGAGGTAGCAGTTTGTGTGTGTCGCTGGCGCCAACGTTGGAGCGCGCACCGCACAGGTGACGAACCCGTAGCGAAATTCCAACCTGAAGTGCGAATCACCCTCCGCATCAAGCGAGGCCTGCAGCCTCGATGCGAACCCGTCAACGCCGCTAACCATCTCTTCAATGGGACGCAGCACGGGGGGCGCAATCAGTACTTCGCCCCGTTTCCATCTCTCGATTGCCTCTTTCGGGCTCAACCACTCACCGCTCTCCAACTCGCCAGGAATGACGATCGCGTCCTGGTCGCCATCCAGACACGGTGGCACCCACGCGACAAAGAAGAACGTATTGAATCGCTTTGGCGAGCTCGCTGGCGTCACCCATCGAGGAGCTTCTGTCAACATGCTGGCATCGATCGAGAGCTCATCTCCGGCGAGCATCTCAGCGAAGTCGATCCTTTCGCAGGCCAGTTGCTCGCGAAGGAACGACAGGCGATCTCTTCCAAGCCGTTCCACCCCGCGCGCAATCAGCAGCCCGGTCTCCTCAAAGGCTTCTCTGATGGCACAGACGCGCATCGCCGCCTCAGCCGGGTCATTGCAATTTGCAACCGGGACCAACGAGTCCTCGGGGCTCCGCTGCCCGCCAGGAAAAGCGTGCCAGCCACCCATAAAGGAGAGCGCTAGCGACCGCTTTACCCAAAAGAGCTCGGGAGCCGCCGGATTGCGCAGAAGTATCGTCGCCCCCGCATCGCGTGGAGTGACAGGTTGCGGCGTCTGCTGATTGATCGACGTTTCCATGGTTCTGGCGCTCTGGGGTTTGGTGTTTGATAGGTTGTCGCCAGCGTGCGACGGCCTCATGACGTGACCTTGGACTATGACGACGGCGAGATGCTCATTATCCTTTCGCTCGCAAGACCCTTGAGACGCGTTCGGTCTCCGCCAGCAAACGAATAGTGTTGTCTCCGAGAATATTCCTGATGTCAGCTTCCTTGTATCCTCGGCGCAGGAGTGCCTCAGTGATCTTCGGTAGTTTCGTGACATCCTCCATGCCAACGGGCATGGAGCCGCCGTCGAAATCGGAGCCAAGGCCGACGTGATCAGCCCCGACCAGCTTCACCGCGTGGTCAATATGATCGACTATCCTCTCCCAACTCGCCTTGGGAGCAGGCCCGTAGGCCTGGGCGACCTCCTGACGTCGTTTTTCGGCATTCTCGCGGCCAGGATACTTCTGCATCAGCTCCCGACTCAAGGACTGCGCCTTCTGGCCGTATTCGAAGAGATCCTTGTCAATAAAGCTATCGAGGTAGTTGATCTGGATGACTCCACCCTTGGCGGCAAGCGCCTTGATCATGTCATCCGTCATATTGCGCGCATGACCGGACACCGCGCGACACGACGAGTGCGAAGCGATCATCGGCGCCTTGCTCTGCTCAAGCGCATCCCAGAAGGTCTTGTCAGCGACGTGCGAGATATCGACAAGCACCCCGAGGCGATTTAGTTCCGTGACAACCTGCTTGCCAAATTCGGTGAGACCGTTGTGTCTCGCCTGGTCACCCGAAGAGTCAGCCCAATCGGTGTTTACCGAGTGGGTCAATGTCAAGTAACGAACGCCGAGCTTTGCATACATGCGCAAAACCGGCAGGCTATTGTTGATCATGTGCCCGCCCTCAACTCCAAGAAGCGCAGCGATCCTGCCTTGCTTGTGCGCCTCGCGGACCTGGTCAGCGGTGACACAGAGAGCTACCTGCTGGGGCAAGTCCTCGGCGAGCTTGTGAACTGCTGAAATCCGTTCGAGGGCATCATTGACTGCCTTCGGCCCGGTGACAGTTCCCGACATATAGATCGAGAAGAAGAGCGCGTTGAGCCCTCCCTTTCGCATGCGTGGGAGGTCAATGTGACCGGTTGTGTGCTCGTCGGTGAACTTCCAGTCGGTCTGCAGCTTTGGGGTGACATCGATGTGTGTGTCGAGTACAAGCGAAGAGAAGTGCAGCTTCCGTGCACGCTTCGCGACCGCATCCCCTTCTTGTGCCGAGAGCGATAAACCTGAGATTAGTGTCAGAAAGCAACCGATCACAGTCGCGCTGATCCGCTTCATGATTACGCCTCCGGTAGTGGGGATTTGATATCAGCTCCCGTTCGAATCAAACAAGATGCTGCAGCTTGAGGAAGGAAATGGCGGAGACAGAAGGATTCGAACCTTCGATAGGAGTTTTGCC
>JANNRD010000051.1:0-5909 GCA_031401095.1 Acidobacteriota bacterium | reverse complement strand
GTTCGCGCGGCCTGTCTTCACCCTTAACTCGCAGTGTGACCTTGCGAGTGTTCATTTCGCGCCAGTTGCCGTCGTAGCGGTATTGAAGAGGATTCTGCGGGTTGAGCTCAAGCGTGTAGATATCCGCGGTATCCGGTCCACCAGTTGTGTGAGCCCAGGCGACATCGGAGGAGTGACCCAATCCAACGTAGGGAACACCGGCGGTCGCGAAGCCGCTGGCGTGAATGGCTCCAGCGTGCAACCGCAACTCCCAGAACCGCTGCCGCCCAAACCAGCCAAGATGCGGATCGATGATGAGCATCGCTACCCCGTCCTTGCTGCGTGATGGGGCTACCGCGATCTCGTTCGAAGCCCGCATATCGACACTAAAGTTCGGCGTCAGGCCGAGAGCCCTCAGATCATTGAAAGCCTGTCCGGATGGCCAGCCCCAGATGTATTGACGGCCGAAAGCGACCGGCATGTGTTTCTCGACCCGTCGAGTGCCCCACCAATCTGGTACTTCCTTCCTGTGCGCATCCATATAATCGTTGATGCCTTCAATAAACGCCTCGATCCCGGAACGCACTTCCGGCATGATTCGCGGGTAGTTGCTCCGCGCTACCTCTTCGTATCGCCACATCCTCGCCTGTACATCATCTTTGAGATTGTCTTCCCCACCGAAGGCAGCCGCCATCTCACCCGTTCCACGCAAGTAGTTCTTGAGAATCTCTTCCAGGCGGTCCTCGGCCTGTGCCCATCCAGAGGCGTACAACCCGCCCTCCTGCGTCGCTGCGTAGATATGCGGTACACCATAGTCATCGCGGTAGATCGTGACGATGTTACTTGCCTCTGCCGGACGTGCTTCGGAGAAGGCATAAGTGAACAGGGTCCCGCCCAGTACCGCAATGGTGGCCGCGAGTACGATTCTTCTTTTCATGAGGTCTCCGTCAGGGTTGTTCGGGTTTGTCCTTCAGTTTTCCGAGGATGCGGTAGATGTGAATTAGACCACGATCGATCATGCGCTCGCCGGCGCCGACTTCCACTCGCGTGACCGCAGTGTCAGCGCCGTATCCACCAGAAACGGCGGCACTGATGGTCGGGAAGTACCCATAGTAGCCGTTGGTGTAGCCGCAGAGAAACGTCGCGGAAAGTGGTGACCTTTGTTTGAGCAGTAGTTGTAATCCAATAAACGGCTCACCGGGTAAGCCGACTATAGCGATTTGTCGATTGATCACGAGTGTCGTCACGGCGGCGCCGAACTCGGGTGAGATGTAACGCTCATAGCGCCTCGCCAGACGATCGCCGTAGGCCGCGGTCAGCCTCGCCCTCAGTTTGTTCAGATCCCAGCGGTTCTGAAATCGCAGTTCTTCACTGAGAAAGCCGATCTGGGGATCAGCAGGCTGCTCGGTGCGCGTGGTCATCGCGACACGTGTCACTTCGCGTCCAAGCTGCTCGCCGAGCTTGCGCATCTCTTCATCGGCATTTTCAAGAAGTGGCGTCTTATCGACGAACGGGTTGATGTCTCCGGGAGCGCCCTGCAGGAAGAAGCAAATCGGTGACTGAGACGCACCGCTCTTGAGGCTCGCCTCAACCAACCGCGCCATCGCACCGGGATAGTCTGCTGAATAGCGAAGATTGTCCGGCCCAAAGACTACGGGGTGACAAGCATAGTTGACGAGGACCGCAAGGGGATTGCCTTGAGCGTCATCGACGCGGATGACGCCGACGGTTGGATCGACGAGACCTGTTTGCTGACTCGTGCTATTGCGCCAAAGCATCTTGACGCTTCCATCCGACTGAACCAGTCGTCGATTGTGTCCAATGATTGCCTGCCCAAACCCGACGCCAATGCGCGCTGAAACCAGCCGCGTGCGAGCCTCGCCGATGGCAGAGACTATCCTCTCGAGGGCGCGCTGTTCCCAGGCAGGCACCTGATCCTCGTAGTCGTCGTCTATGACCGGTCCCGAGTGTGTGTGAGACGCGATGAACATCACTTCATTAACGTTATGTTCTCGTCTGACGCGCTCGCGTACCCAGGCGATTTGAGGCGGTCCGAAGGTTCTGCCGAGATCTAATGTGATGACGGCCACCGTCTGTCGGCCGTCTGATAGCACGAGCACTCGCGCATAGAGCGGGTCGAGTGTGCCGGTTGCCGGGCCGGAACGATTTGAGTAGCCCCAGAGCTCAACGCCGGGAGGCGGAGTGATGTCCGCGCGAGCGACACCCGCACGAAATACGGATTGCGCCTGACTGGTCAGTGTCAGAACACACGAGAAAACCACGAACAGGAAGATACGACTCACCGTGCCCCCTTGTTGACAACCTCTTTACTCATGGAACTACGAGCCCGGAATCACCTTGAGTTTGCCTGCCAGCTTGAGCAGATTGACGACAGCGCGATCGATGATTGCTTCTCCTGCTCCGACCTCGATGTTGGTGTTGTACCCGGCGCCGTACCCCCCCTCACTCGCTGCGCGAATCGTGGGCACATATCCGACCCAGTCGCCACCCGCACTGTATGTATAGCCGAACAAGAACGTGTTGGGCACTTCTGACTTGTCTCGGAGCGCGATCTGCAAATCTACGAAAGGCTCACCCGGTATGGTAGCGATGGCGATCTGCTGATTGATGAGAATCGTAGTCAGTCCGGCGCGAATAGTCTTTTGAGGGTCCCATCGGTCACGGAAGCTGACAACCTCGGCCGAGGCGAGCAATCTTGCGTCGTTGCTGGCCTCTGGCTTCAACCTCCGAACGACGGCCAGCGCGCGAGCTGCCAGCGCACTCCCCATCTTCTCCGCTTCTCCAAAACCGTCCTCGGCTACCGGCTGTTTGTCGAGGTAGGGATTGATGTCGCCTGCTCCGCCTTGAATGAAGAGACACAACGCGCCCGGCAGTTCCCGCTCGAGGCGGCGTGCCAGGTAGCCGGGATAGTCTGCCGAGATCATCCGATTGTCAGGTCCAAGAACAACCGCGTGGCAAGCATAGTTGACGATGACAGCGCGCGGCTTTCCGGTCGCGTCATCCACTCTGATCACGCCCAGGGTGGGGTCGATTGGAGTAGTCGGTAGTTTGTCGGCGTTTCGCCAGAACATGGCGACCTTACCATCGGCGCCCACCTTACGTCGGTTATGGCCAAGATATATCTCGTCGAAGCCGGAGGAGATTCGCGCGAGGAAGAGTTTCTTTGAAGCCGACTCAAGCGCGAGAAGGATCTTGTCCTCGGTCTGGGCAAACCAGGAGCGATCCTGTTGGGGCCATGTCTTGTCTTCCCAGGTCAACGGGCCAGAGTGGTTGTGCGTCGCTGCGATCAGTACGTGATCGGCCAGCTTGCGTTCGCGTGCCAAAAGGACAATTCGTTCAGATGGAAATGAGCGCAGGTCGCAACTAACGATCGCGATCGTGAGGTTCCCAGATCTGAGGAGCAATACGGTTGCATAGAGCGGATCGTGAACGCCGTTCGACGGACCCTCGCGCGCTGCGTATCCACCCATGAGATATCCGACAGGTGGTGTAATCTCGACACGCTCGACTCCGGCGGAGAGTTCGCCCCCCGTCGCCGCGGCGACCAGCGACATCAGGAATGCCGAAATGAGGAGACATCTGGAGATGCTCAAACTTTGGCTCCTCTCGCAGTTGCCGTTCGTTGAATCTCAGCGATGGTGTGTTCGCGCTTCATTTGGGGTTTCTGTCCGTCCCAACCTCTCGTTGACCGGGCGGTGCGATTTACGAAGGTCCTGTATTAGACCAGTAAACTGAGAAACGAGTTCCAACGTGCCGGTCCAGCGTGTGGTTCGGCATGCCTTCGGATGGAAAGAAGGTCGCTAGGGAAGCGTCTTCTCGGATTGGTGCTGAATGATCCCAACTAAGAGGCGCAGCGCTTGATTTACAGACTCGGAATCTATGAACACCTGCGCTACATCAGGATCAAGCACCACCACGCTGCTGCCACGCGCAAAACGGCCGGCATACTTCCCGCGCACTCCGCCGCTGAAGTCATACTCCTCTAACATCTCCCGGTCACGCTCGTCATTCGACTCTTGATTCATATTTCTTCCTTTCGGTCGGCGTTGCTAAGCGCGCGCTGATGATCCGTATTTTATCACCCCGATCCGAATGCACCACCACCAGGTGACGTTGTATGTAGGATAGGCCAGTGATGACGAAACGGTCCTCAGCAACGGAATGCAATGGGTCAGCGACAGTTATTGAGAGCAGATCGAAGAAAACAGGTGCCGCCTCAGCAAACTAAACTCCGTGCTTCCGAAGATTGGATTCTGCTTTCTCTGGATCCCACTGGAACTCCGTATCCATATCCAGGACTATACGCAAGATGAGCTTGGCTGCCTTGGATGTAGCATTTGACCTAAAAGTGTCCAGGGTAACTTGGGCCGACCTGAAATCGCCTAAGAGGATTATCTCCTCCGGATCAGAACTGCCTGGTGTCCTATACCAATAGATGTGGTAGTCAGGCTCAAGCAATGAGCCTGTCGCGATAAACCGCTGCGAGGTATCAGACTCCAAGTTGGGCTTTGAAACCGTGCTTTGCGGAGGCGTTCCTCGAAAAAGACTGCACGCCACAACACCAGGCAGGAGCGCAACAAAAGAAATTCCTATGTAAAGGGTGTTTCGCATACTGGAGATTCTACCCCTGTTCCCGAAACGAAGATCCGGAACATTGTACATCCGGTTTCGGAATAAGAGTCCGACTCAGATTGCTTCTGAATAAAAGCCGCCACGTATTCGCGGTAGGCCTTGCCGAAAGGCGAGTAACTTTCCGTTGTTCGAATGAGTCCGCGTCAGTCCGTCGGCGAATCTACGGGCGCGATCCGACTCCGCGACGTGACACTGAGCTTCTCGTCATGCTTGATTCTGTGAATAAGGCGACGATAATCAAGCGCAACCAAAGAGCAGTCGTCGGGCCCAGTAGAATCGATGCTGACGCTCGACTCGCATCCCGACCGTAGCATTGGTGACCGGGCTCAATTCAGAGAGGTTGCGATGGAACGGAGCCTTGAAGAACGCATCGAAGCAGCCGTTCGGGAGGAGATCGCCATCGCTCCTTACGACTCGGACTGGCCATTGCTCTTCGAGATTGAAGCACGAAATCTCCGAAGCAGGTTATCTGCATTCCGGATTGGTAGGATCGAACACTTTGGGAGCACAGCGGTGCCGGGGTTGGCGGCGAAACCGATCATCGACGTATTGGTCGAAGTCAGCAGCCTGGATGAAGCTAGAACATCGATCGCACCCGTGCTTGAGGCAGACGGCTACGATTACTTTTGGCGCACGGACACCTTGCCCGCTTATGCCTGGTTCATCAAGCGGAACTCACATGGTCAGCGGACGCATCACATCCATATGGTTGAAGCGGACTCGGCGCTCTGGGAGCGGCTCTACTTCCGCGATTATCTTCGAGAGTTTCCGGCTGAAGCGAAACGATACGAGGCTTTGAAGAGGAGGCTCGCCGCTGAACACCTGAATGATCGAATCGCGTATACGCACGGCAAGACGGAATTCATCATTGCGCTCACGAAGCGAGCCCGGCAGCACTACGAAGAGGCTTAGTTGTATCTGGCCGGCGTGGTCGCGCAAGCGCAGGCTAAAGCCTGTACTCTGAACCTGGCATACCTGCTCTTCATGTTGAGGCGGCGAAAGGTTCAGAGTACAAGCTTTAGCTTGCTGTTCCTCGTCCAAGCACACCTCCCATCAAGGAAGGCGGGGGCATGGACTCCATGCGTACTTCATCACCGAAACTCGATCTTCACAAAGCTCTCGGGAACGTGAAAGTTTGGCCTCTCGCTGTTATTGGGTGAGTAGGCGAGGTAGACGCGCTCTCCGCGGAACCTGCTCACACGAAAAAGATTCCCGCACCATTCGTCACCGACTGAGGGTCTCTCGCCGAAGGCTGCGAAGGGCAACGCCATGGTCGC
>JANNRD010000050.1:0-6068 GCA_031401095.1 Acidobacteriota bacterium | reverse complement strand
ATCGGACCGGCCCTTCTTGATGACCCGAAGGGTGGATTCTTCTACGATTTCCACCGCGATGATGGAAGGTTCACGCCGGAGGATTTGTCGAAGATCGAGAAGCGGATGCGGGACCTCGTCAAACGCAACCTCGCATACAAGCGCGTTGAGATGCCGAAGGAAGAGGCTGGACGCAGATTCTCTGAGATGGGAGAGCCGCTCAAGTGCGAGCTGATCGAGGGCAAGGGCGGCGACGTGGTTAGCTGCTACACGATCGAAGGAACCCCGTTCATCGATTTCTGTCTCGGACCGCACCTTCCGTCGACTGGAAGGATCAGGGCTTTCAAGCTTCTTTCAATTGCGGGCGCTCACTGGCTGGGCGATGACAATCGGCCGCAGATGCAGAGGATATACGGGACGTCCTTTTTCACTCAAGAGGACCTCGATGCGTGGCTCAAGCAGCGGGAGGAAGCGGAACGGCGCGACCATCGGAAACTGGGAGCTGAACTTGATCTCTTTAGTATCAGCGAAGATATCGGATCGGGTCTGATACTCTGGCATCCGAATGGGGCGATGATCCGCAAGCTGATTGAACAGTTTCTTAATGATGAGCTCTATCGCCGTGGATATAGCTTCGTCAATACACCGCACATTACTCAATCCGAGCTCTTTCGCATCTCGGGCCATCTCGAGCATTACAGTGCCGACCTGTATCCCCCGATGAAGGATGAAGCGGCGGAGAACCTCGAGTTCAGGCTGAAGCCGATGAACTGCCCGTTTCATATCCAGATATACAAATCGCATCAGCGGTCCTACCGGGATTTGCCCCAGCGATTTGCGGAGTATGGGACGGTGTATCGGTACGAGCGCTCCGGGGTTACTCACGGGCTCATGCGTGTCCGAGGCTTTACTCAGGATGACGCACACATCTTTTGCACTCCGGATCAGCTGAAGAACGAGATTATTGGCTGTCTTGACATGGTTGATTACGTCCTGACGGCATTTGGCTTTGAGTATCGCACTGAGCTTTCGGTGCGGCATCCAACTGATCATTCGAAGTATCTCGGGGGTGACGACGGCTGGATTCTCGCCGAGAGGGCATTGACCGAGGCGCTTGAGGAGCGCGGACTCCCGTTTGTTCGAATGGAGGACGAGGCCGCCTTCTACGGTCCGAAGATCGATTTCAAGGTTGTTGATGCGATCAAACGGCTTTGGCAGCTCTCAACCATCCAGGTTGATTTCAACCTCCCCCAGCGTTTCGGACTGGAGTACATTGCACCCGAGAACAGGCCGCACCAGCCAATCATGCTGCATCGCGCAATTCTCGGTTCGTTCGAAAGGTTCTTTGGGATTCTGATTGAGCATTTCGCCGGCGCATTCCCGGTCTGGCTGGCCCCGGTTCAGGCCGTGATTCTGCCGATCTCGGACAAGTACAACGAGCACGCAGGAATCGTTGAACGTCAGTTGAAGGACGAGGGCTTTAGAATCGCCTCGGATCTGAGAGGCGAGAAGATCGGGGCTAAGATCAGGGATGCGCAGATGAAGAAAACGCCGTTCATGTTGATCATCGGCGAACGGGAGGCTGAGTCCCAGACCGTTGCCGTTCGGGATCGGGTGAAGGGGGATCTTGGGGCGATTCCGGTCGCCGAGTTCAGTGCTCGTCTGCGCGACCTGGCGCTGACGCGTGCGCTGACAACCTAGTCGATGGGAGCACCATCTCTGGCGACCCCGTGTCGATCGAGAGAGGCTTCTTACTAACATTGGAGGTGAGCAGATTAACAGTAGCTTTTCTGGTGGATTCCGTGGTCGTCGCGATCAACGTGGGCCGCAAGTCCGGGTCAACGACCGGATTCGCGCTCGGGAGATTCGTGTCATCGATGATGAGGGAAAGCAACTCGGGGTCATGACGCCACAGCAGGCCATGGAGATCGCACGCGGGCGCGATCTTGATTTGGTTGAAGTTGCACCTCAGGCGACGCCGCCCGTCTGCCGCATCATTGATTTTGGAAAGTATCTCTACGAACAGAAGAAGCGAGCGCACGACGCGAAGAAGAAGCAGGTTGTGATTGAGGTCAAAGAAATCAAGTTCCGCCCAGCGACGGATGATCACGACTACAACTTCAAGATGAAACACGCCCAGGAGATTCTACGGGAGGGCAATAAGGTGAAAGCGACGGTCCGGTTCCGGGGACGCGAGATCACCCATAAGGAATTGGGGATGAGCCTGCTGGATCGCCTGACTCAGGACCTGGCGGATTGTGGCATCGTCGAGTTCCGACCACGTCTTGAAGGTATGCAGATGATGGTTGTTTTTGGGCCGAAGAAATCATAGCGAGCGAAATATCCGCTGTTCTCTTTGGCGAACAGACTTTTTTGAATGGAGGAATTATGCCGAAACTGAAAACACATCGGGGTGCAGCGAAGCGCTTCCGAGTGACTGCGACTGGCAAGATAAAACGCGGCCATTCGCACGCACGCCACATTCTGACGAGCAAGACGGCGAAGCGCAAGCGGTTGCTCGATATCGATGCGTTGGTCTCCGAAAGCGATCAGAAGCGTGTCGAAGCGATGCTTCCTTATGGAAGAAAGTAGTGCTGACGATCGCGATTCGGGCGACAAGGCTGCTATCGATGAATTAGGGAATTAGGAAAACTGTTTAAGAGGAGGGGCCAATGCCTCGGGCAAAACGTGGAAATAAACGCCTGGAAAAGCGTCACAAGTTAGAGAAGCTGTCGAGTGGTTATCGGGGAACGAAGAGCAAGCTCTACCGCTCGATGAAGGAATCGGTCGAACGCGGATTGAAATTTGCCTATATCGGGCGAAAAC
The DNA here is from genome assembly GCA_031401095.1 of Acidobacteriota bacterium. GTDB lineage: Bacteria > Acidobacteriota > Blastocatellia > RBC074 > RBC074 > JANNRD01. The sequence continues at coordinate 3,263 of JANNRD010000050.1, read as the reverse complement.
TAAAGAAGCGCGACTTTCGCTCGTTGTGGATCGTCCGGATTGGAGCTGCGGCGCGCCTCAACGGCTTAAATTACAGTCAGTTCATGCATGGACTGAAGGTTGCGGGCATCGACCTTGATCGACGTGTTCTGGCCGATCTCGCGGTCAACGAGCCGGTGACTTTTGCTGAGCTCGTCGGCTCGGCAAAGAAAGCGCTCGTGCCAGAGACCGCTGCTGTCTGAGACGTCTCCGACGGGTGGTGCAGGACAATCGACCCAAGTCTCCCGGCCGCAACGACCTGGAGGTCTTGGGTCTTCCTTTGAGAAACCAAAGGAGGTCGGGGTTCAATGATCAACCGTGTTGACGAGCTGCGAGATCAGTTTGCTGCCGATCTCTCTTCGGTCACGAGCGAGGCGGAGGCGGCCGCTCTTCGTGACCGCTGGATCGGCAGGAAGAGCGGATTGCTGACCGCCGAGTTGAAGACGCTCGGTAGGCTACCTACAAACGAAAGAAAGCTTGTTGGCCAGCAGCTCAACGAATTGAAGGTCTTTGTCGAGGCCGAGATTTCCCGACTCCTCGCTGGGTTTGAGTCGCAGCGCGAGTCAACACAGATCGCGGATGAGCGGATCGACGTCACGCTGCCGGGGAGACAGATGCCATCTGGGCACCTTCATCCAATCACGATCCTCCGCGAACGGATTGAGGACATTTTTGTTTCGATGGGATACACCATCGAGGACGGTCCCGAGGTTGAAACGGATTTCTACAACTTTGATGCCCTCAATATTCCACCGGGGCATCCGGCCCGAAGCTCGCAGGACACCTTTTATCTCTTGCGCGGGCTGGCCCTCCGCTCGCAAACCTCGACGGTTCAGATTCACGCGATGCAGCGGCGTCGGCCACCGCTGCGAATCGTTGCGCCAGGGAAGGTCTTTCGCCGGGACACCCCCGACGCGACCCACAACCCGATGTTCTTTCAGTTGGAAGGCTTGCTGATTGACCGGAAGGTGACGCTCGGCGATTTGAAGGGCACCTTGCACGAGTTTGTGCGTCGCATGTTCGGCGCGGAAACGCGAACGCGGTTTCGGCCGTCGTACTTCCCGTTTACAGAGCCGAGCGCCGAGGTGGATTACAGCTGTTTCCGTTGTGGCGGGTCCGGCTGCTCGATTTGTAAGGGCTCTGGATGGATTGAACTCGGTGGTTCCGGGATGGTCCATCCGAATGTCTTGAGAACCGTCGACATCGATCCGGAGGAGTACTCAGGATTCGCCTTTGGACTTGGGATTGATCGCATGTGCGCCTTGATGTTTGAGCTGGATGATATCCGCCTCCTCTTCGAGAATGATGTGCGATTCCTCGGACAATTCCGTTGAGATGTGAAGTTTCTGGCTGAGGGAAGACCTGTGTGTTTAGCCGGTCTGACGAAATGACACGGGAATGAAGATCAATTATCACTGGCTCAAAGAGTTCGTTGATGTCGAGCTTTCTCCACGGATGCTCGCATCGCAACTGACGATGGCGGGGCTCGCTGTAGATTCGGTTGCGGAGCAAGGGGATGACGTCGTCCTTGACTTTGACCTGACCTCGAACCGGCCGGACTGCCTGTCTCACCTGGGAATTGCCCGCGAGGTCGCAGTGCTGACGGGTGCTCGGTTGCGTCTTCCAGCCGCGGAATTAATCGAGTCGACAGCGCGAACGGATGATGTGACGTCGGTTGAGATCGATGACCCGCTGCTTTGTCCACGGTACTCGGCAAGGATAATTCGCGGGGTCAGCATTGGCCCGTCCCCTCGATGGCTTGTCTCCCGCCTCGAGTCCGTTGGCATGCGGAGCATCAATAATGTTGCTGACATTACCAATCTCGTGCTGCTGGAACTTGGACAGCCGCTGCACGCCTTCGACCTTCAACGGCTTTCCGAACGTCGGGTCATCGTCCGACGCGCTGGCGACGGTGAAAGGTTGACAACGCTCGATGGTGTTGAGCGGGAACTCTCGACCGGTATGCTCGTCATCGCCGATGCCGACCGAGCGGTCGCGCTCGCGGGGATCATCGGAGGCGCCACCAGCGAGATCACGGATTCGACGACCGACGTTCTCCTCGAAAGCGCGTGCTTCAACCCCGCCTCGATTCGACAAACAGCGAAAGCGCTTGGAATCACGACAGAGGCGTCCTATCGATTTGAGCGAGGTGTCGACATTGAAGGTGCCGTCAGAGCGAGTGATCGAGCGGCCGCGTTGATCGTCGAGATCGCCGGTGGCGAGGTGCTCTCTGGTGTCATCGATACTCGGGTGCCCGCTGTCGATCGCGAACCGATCGTCTTTCGGAGAGCCCGTTACGAATATCTGACCGGTCTGGATGTCACGCTCGTCGCGGCGGCGCGGATTCTGAACGGGCTCGGTCTGGTCGTCTTTGAGGAGCCAGAGACGGACGGGTTGAGGGCGGTCCCACCTTCCTGGCGGATTGATCTGAACATCGAGGAAGATTTGATTGAGGAAGTCGCCCGGATCAGCGGCTACGATCGAGTCAGAGCGGCTCTGCCGGGCGGCGCAGGAACGGGTGAGTACCTTCGCGGGGAGACTGGACGCCGCACCACGCGCCGGACTTTGACAGGTCTGGGTTTCGATGAGGCGGTCAGTTTCAGTTTCGTCAACGGTGAGGAAGATCGGCTTTTGAGCAGAGTACCCGAGAGCGGGCGCCTCCAGCTCCAAAACCCCATCGATGAGACGCAGTCGCACATGCGGACGACGGTACTCGTCGGGCTGCTCGATGCAACCGGCCGGAACATCAATCGCGGGACGAGGAGCTTGCGACTCTTTGAGATGGGCAAATGTTTTGAGGATGTTGGAAAGGAGCGCCCCCGCGAGAGCGAACGCCTTGGGATCATCATGACTGGCGCGCGAAATGAGGGTCACTGGCAGAAAGCTGCTGAGCGAGCCGACTTCTTTGATTTGAAGGGCACCATTGAGACTCTGGGCGAGAATCTCGGAAAGAAACCGCTTGAAATGAGGCCGACTCAAGCAATAGGGTATTTGCATCCGGGACGTGCTGCGGTAATATCACTCGACGGCAAGGAGATTGGATTCCTTGGCCAGCTTCATCCGCGAGTCGCGTCGTTATATAAGTTCAAACAGGCAGTCTATCTTGCCGAGGTGGACTTCACGATGCTTTTGGGAAGTGAATCGGTCGAAGCCAGATATCGTCCTTTGCCGAGGTTCCCGGTAGTGACTCGTGATCTCTCGGTTCTGGTGGATGAGCAGGTGGCTTTTGCGGAGATTGAGCAGGC
>JANNRD010000049.1:0-2894 GCA_031401095.1 Acidobacteriota bacterium | reverse complement strand
CCGGCTTCTGGTAGTTCTTGAGCAGTTCGTCAATCAGCTTTGTGTCAATCAGCATCTCGGCTCCTTCCACTTCAAAGTCTATTGCCTTGATGACCGTTTACACAAAATTATTTACACCCTCTCTTGTTCTTCTCTGTGCTTTCTCTGTGTCTCCGTGTCTCTGTGGTTGTGCCTCTCTGTCGTTGTGCCGGCTTCTCTTTGACTACTTTGCGCGCTCGAGGGTCAGCGCGACCTGACGCACTTCATCAGGCTCGACTTCGATCTCCTTTGTCGCCGGTGCGAATCCGCGCGCCGTCGCAGTAACCCGATAGACTGCCTTTTCAGGAGGGACCCGGAAGGCGAACTCACCGCCCTCCGCCGAGACCGTCTCTCGTTTTAGCCGCTTGCCCTCTCCCACCCGCTCGATCTTGACGGTTGCGTTCGGCAGACTGAGACCATCCGCACTAAAGACGGCTCCACGGATGATTGAAAAGGGCGGACGCTCAGGCGCGAGCTCGATGACACCCCGAATCCTCACTGTTTCGCCGGCCGTAACAGAGAGACGCCTCGTCGTCAGAGTCTGGAATCCAGAACGCTCGAAGCTCAACACATAGTCACCCGAGGCAAGTGCGGTCAGACGAAACTCGCCCTTCTGGTTGCTGCTTACTTCAACCTTCTGTTGCTCATCCGTGGCACGAGAAGCCCGCACGAGAACACCCTCGAGAACCTTCCCATCTCTCTCCCTCACTCTGCCTGTGATCGAACCAGATTGGCCAGATTGGCCAGATTGGCCAAAGTGGGCAGACTGGGGGAAGACCGATTCCCCGGCACTGAGGGCAAGAACCATTCCGATGATTAGCGCGTATCGGGTTTTGACTACCATGCTCATCCTTGTATCGAAGTGCGCACCAGACTATCTCCACTTGATGTCACCGCTTGACATCTGGCAGCGACGTCGGAGCCACCGTATAATCACATGCGTTACCGCGAGTGAGATTATATCAGGGTCTAGAGATGAAACGTCGTGCCGGGGTCGTACTTGGGTTTGGATTGGTCGCGCTGCTTGCTCCGGCGGCGGCTCAGACTCAGCGCGGGCGGGAGCGGCCGCCCGTGACCGTGCGAGTCGAGACAGATCTGGTCACGGTCGATGTCATTGCGACGGATCAGATCGGCAACTATGTGCGCGATCTCCGCGCGGATGAGTTCGATCTCCTCGACGATGGGAAGCGACGGAAGATCGATTTCTTTTCGGTGACCGACGAGACCACGTTGTCACGTCCAATCGCAGTCGTCTTCGCACTCGATCTTTCCGGCAGTCTCCGACCCGATGAGACGGCGACCCTCCGGCAGGCCGCCATGAAATTCACCGAGCTCATGAAGGGCGATGCGGTCGTCGCCGCTTTGACCTTTAACTACGACATCAAGATTATTCAGGGTTTTACTGATGATCCGAGTCGGGTCGAACGAGCCTTCGCGAAGGCAGTGAACTTCGGGGGCTCAACGCGAATCTACGACGCCATCGACCGCTCGATCACGATGCTCGGTCGACAGGCGCCAAAGCAGCGGCGGGGACGGGCGTTGCGGCGTGTGGTTGTGGTTATTTCCGATGGGTTCGATTCAGCAAGCGTCATCGACAAGCGGGAATTGATTCAACGCGCTCAAACGACAGGCGTCACCGTCTACTCGGTGACCCTGCCATCCTATATGTTATCGGCCACGCGCTCAGGCGAGCGAGTCATCACGCCACTTGACGCGATGCGCATCGTGGCCGCAACTGGCGGACGGGATTTCGCCGCTGACTTGAGCGATTTCACACCGATCTTCAAGGACCTGGCTGAAGAGATTCGTGCCAGCTATGTGCTTGCCTACTACCCGGAGTCGCGCGATGGCCGATTTCACGAGCTGCGCATCCAGACGACTCGCGCCGGGGTTCGGCTACGCGCGAATCGCAATGGCTACGTTGCGCCGACTCCGCAGGCTCAGTAATCATCGTCCTCGTCCTGGTAGTCTTCGGGGTCATTGACGACAAGGTCGAGTTCGATTGGGTCGAGGCCGACGACTTCAAGCTTGGCCTCGCACTCTGCACAGCGTACAGAATCACCCTTATCCAGATCTTCATCGACGTGAATCTCGGCTTCACATTCCGGACAAACTGCTAACGGCACAACAATGGTCCTCCCAGAAATGAACGCGCGCAAAAGCAAAGAACGCGCAGGATTGCGATCGCCACGACGATTCCACCGATCGCGCCAGAGAATCTAAACCAACGCGCGTCGTTTCGCAACGATCTCCTTTGCTTCTCCTTCTTCTCCTTTGCATCGCCTTGGTCTCGGGTCTTGAGGAGAGACTCGCGAAACACCCAATAGCGATGCGGCTGTGAGCCTCATGACTGTCGATTTACCGCTAAAAACGGGCTTTTTCTGGTTGCGCTCCGCCACAAGCTACGGTATACTCTCGACGTTTTAGCACAAGATGGTGTTATCACATCCAGATATTTCGAGCTCACAGGCCGGCGGAGGACGAGCGTGAACCGCGATCCGCAATCGATTGAGTGGTCAGTTTCGCGCTCGCTTGCCTTAAGAATAACACTGGAGGAGCCTGCCTCGAGCGGGACCTCAAGCTCAATCACACAAGGAGTAAGAAAATGGCAGCTAAGCAGATGACAAAGAGCCAGATCGCAGCCCATTTCGCCACCAAGTTCGGGCTTTCAAAGAAGACCGCCGGAGAAGTGCTTGCTGAAGTAGCGGCATTGGCTGTTGCGCAGACCAAGAAGATTGGCCAGTTCACGATTCCGGGAGTCGGCAAGCTGGTCAAAGCTCATCGGAAAGCGCGCATGGGCCGCAACCCGGCGACCGGAGCGACGATCAAGATTCCGGCCAAGACCGTCGTCAAGTTCCGCGTCGCGAAAGCGGCCA
>JANNRD010000048.1:0-7136 GCA_031401095.1 Acidobacteriota bacterium | reverse complement strand
GGAATGTCTCGTGGTTCGACGTTCCGCCTAAAGGCGGTACTACGAACTCCGATCCCCCAATCTTCTTCAGGAGAGACTGCCGTGAGTAAACTGACTCGCAGAGATTTCGCAAAGAGTGCGACTGCCGCTAGCTTGACTACTGCTTTGAGCTACTCGCGCATCTTCGGCGCAAATGACCGCGTCCGCGTCGGGTTCATCGCGCTCGGTAACCGCGGTGATCAAGTGCTCGACGCCTTTCTGGCTAACAAAGACGCGGAGATTCCCGCCATCTGCGACATCCATCAACCATACATGGACTTCGCCTCTAAAAAGATCGGTGCCGCGCCCAGACAGTTCAAAGACTATCGCAAGCTGATTGAGCTGAAAGACCTCGACGCGATCGCGGTCTGCACGCCCGACCATTGGCACGCGCTGCAAATGATCGAAGCCTGCGCGGCAGGGAAGGACGTTTACGTTGAGAAGCCGCTTGCGCTGACCGTTAGTGAAGGCCGTGCGATGGTCAACGCCGCGCGACAACACAACCGCGTTACTCAAGTCGGCATCCACCGCCGCTCTTCACAGTTTGTCAAAGAGGCCTGTGAGATCGTCCGCAGCGGTTCTCTGGGTAAGGTCATGATGGTGCGCGCCTTTCACATCCAGAACGAATGGCCCAGGGGCATCGGCAATCCCCCCGACAGCCAGCCGCCGGCAGGATTCGATTGGGAAGCCTGGCTTGGCCCCGCGCCCAAACGCGCCTACAACAAGAACCGGACATTCTATCGATTCCGCTGGTTTTGGGACTATTCCGGCGGCCAGTTGACCAACTTCGGCGTGCATTACGTTGACGCGATTCACTGGGGATTGGGCGTCGACGCGCCGCTCGCCGTGACAGCGCTGGGTGGCAGGCTGGCGATTGAGGACAACCGCGAGATTCCCGATACGATGGAAGTGGTCTGGATGTATCCGAACAACACCATGGTCTCGTTCACGCAGATCAATGCCAATTCGCACGCCGCCGGATTGAATCGCGGCGAGATCGAATTTCGTGGGACGAAAGGGACTCTCTACCTGCAAAGCAACGGTTACGAAGTCGTCCCCGACGTCATCAGTCCGAACGAATTTTTCGCGCGCTCGCCGTTGGATCGCACTGGCGACAACTGGCGCAAAGGCGCAGCGCCGCTGATCGAAGCCAGGAAAGGTACGGGCGATGCCGACACGAAACACCACGCGCGTAACTTCCTGGATTGCGTCAAGAGCCGCCAGACCTGCAATTGCGACATCGAGACCGGGCACCGCTCCACAAGCGCGCCGCTGCTCGGTAACATCGCCTATAAAATAAAGTCTCACTTGGAATGGGATGCGAAGGCGGAACGGTTTACGAACAACGAGGCGGCGAACAAGCTGCTCAGCTACAAGTATCGCGCACCGTACAAACTGCCTGCGTAACCTTTCTCTTCGACTGGATACTGGTGATGACCAACCGGCGCGACTTTCTCAAACTTACCTCCGCTGCCACCATGGCAGGCACACTAGCTAGCTAGGCAGACGAACGCCAACGGAGAGCGACGGACATCACGAGGAGCGGTGTGATATGTGCGATGAGCCTTGCGAAACGGTTGTCATTTGCGGAATCTGGCCGGAGGCGCGGCAGCCTTTGACATCCCTTCGCCTTCGGCAATCGTGATGTACTTGTTGCTCGGCAGATTTGTCAGCTTGTCGATCCTCCCTCTTGGCCACTTGATCTCGAGACTATCAATCCTGGTGGCTTGGCCGAAGCCTAGAATCTCGCGCGGATCGTGCGAGGCCAGGTAACTGCCGCCGCTGGTTTTCAAACGCGAGCGTCTGACACCGGCGGCAGTCCAGGTGATCAAAGCGCCGACCGCGCCAGCATTACTTTGTTTGGAGATCAGTTGCAGACCAAGCCAGTTGTTCCGGTTGCCGCCTTCATTGCGCAGCAGGACCGGCGCAGCGCCGTTATTGATAATTAGCACATCAAGGTCGCCGTCATTATCGTAATCGCCCACCGCCAACCCGCGCGCCGGGAAGTCCTGGCCAAAGATGACCCCGGATTGTGCACTCACATTCTTGTATTTTCCGTTGACGTTTTCGTAGAGCATGAGAGGCTCTTTGTATTTCACCTTGGTAGATTGTACCTCGACCATATCATCGGGATGCCCGTTGGCGAGGATCAGGTCCGGGTCTCCATCATTGTCGTAATCGAAGAACCTTAAGCCCCAGCCGCTCAGCAGGCGCGTGGTTTGGGCAATCTCGCCGGGTCTGTCAATAAAGCTCAGGTCTTTTTCGTTGTGATAGAGACTGAAGAGCTCCTGATCAATATTGGCGACGAACAAATCCTGCCAGCCATCACCATCAAAATCCGCAGCGTCAACACCCATACCTGAACGCGGGCTCCCGGCGTCGCTGTAGGCGACACCAGCCGCGAGGCCGATCTCTTCGAATTTGCCTTTGCCCTTGTTCAGAAAGAGGAAGTTCGCGACCGTGTCATTCGCCACGAACAGGTCCATCAACCCGTCGTTGTTAATGTCACTGGCAACCGAACCGAATGATTTACCGAGCACGCTGGCGATACCCGAATCCTTGCTGACATCCGAGAACTTACCGTCGCCGTCGTTGTGAAAAAGAAAACTGGGTCGAGGATTGAAAACCCGCGGGACGCAGTAGTAGCGGTGTCCCAGGCGATTATCACCGCAAGAGATCGTGCCCGAGGCGCTGTATTGCACAAAGCTCGACACGAATAAATCAAGCCCGCCATCGTTGTCGTAATCGAACCAGGTCGCGCAGGTTGACCAGTTCGGCGCAGTGACTCCAGCCTCTTCGCCGATGTCGGTGAAGGTCCCGTCGCCGTTGTTGCGGAAGAGCACGTTGTGCCCGTAGTTGGTAACGTATAAATCCTGCCAGCCGTCGCCGTCGAAATCCGCCGCCGCTGCGCCCATCCCAAAATTGCCCATCCGACCACAGGCCACCCCCGCCTTGTCAGTGACATCCGTGAAGGTCCCGTCTCCGTTGTTATGGTAAAGCGCATTCTTGAGCGGCGTCGGCGGCGTAAAGAAGTCGGATGGGCCGCTGTTGACCAGGTAGATGTCCATCCAGCCATCGTTGTCGTAATCGAAGAACAAGCCGCCACCTCCACAGGTTTCTGGCAAATGATGGGCTTCAGAGCGGCCGTTGTGATGGACCCAGGTGATCTTGCTGACGGTGGGCGGCACTTCGACAAAGGTCAAGGGTATCTTCTCCGGCCTGGCAGGCTGCTGCGCCTGTGAAATCGGCAACCGGCTGACGGAGGCTGCGATGACCGCGATGCTAACGATCAGATAAATGTATTTCACAACCCCGTTACCTTCCCTTGAGGCGGATTGAAAACCCTATCAGTTTCGATACCTCTCATTCGGCTTAACGATGCCGATGAAATGATCCGTGAACTTGAAGTGCGCGTCCGCTGGGTCAACCTTTGGCATGTGGCAGGAAGTGCAATTCCTGGTCGCCACCCGGCAACCTGCTACGATAGTCCTGTCAGCGGGCCCTGGCTTTGTTGGCGCGGGTTTCGTTATCAATGAATGGCAGGCTAAACACTTAGCGTCGTAGTAACTGGTCTCCTGCTCGAGCGGCTCGTGAGGGTTATGACAGGCCGTGCAGCTGATGCGCCGGTCATTCGAATAGCACTTGCTCTGAAAGATCCGGTAAGGTTGAAAACGGACGTTGTTGATTCCGAGGCTCTTGAGCAGCGAAACCTCGTCGGTCCTGCGATGACACGCGGCGCAAAACTCCTGGCTCAGTTCATCGCCGCTCAGCCGCGCCGGGTTGAAGATCAACTTCGCGCCCGGCCGCCCGGCCTTGCCTGCTGCTATATGCTCTCCTCCTGGACCGTGACAACCTTCACATCTGATGCCCGGCGTCAGCTTCTCCAATTGAAGTTGGTCGCCGCTGACCCCACCGGTTGAATGACAACGGAAACAATCCAATGTCTCACCTTTTGAGAGCCGACGGCCCAACGCTCCCAACAGCGAAGGCGGCAGACCGTCAGGTGTGCCTACCGTAAGATCCAGCCCCTTGAGTTCATCGTAGAAGCTCACCAGACTTTCGTAAAAGACGCCTTCATACTGCAAGATATAAGTTTGCCCGGCTTTGCCATGACCGAATGCGAATTGAATGGGCAACGAAATGGTCTCCTTGCCGTCAGTCACGGCATAGAAGCTCTGCTTATCCTTGCGCGTGATGGCATATGAGTAGTTGCTTGTTTGAAAAGTCAGCTTGGGGTAGGCGCTTAGAATAACGGAGTCTTCCACCGGCTCCATCGCCATTCTCATCGAAGTCTCGCGCTGAGAGCTGACTTTGCTCTGATGGCATTCGGCGCACGCCTGGTCGCCGACAAAGTGGACGCCAGCGGGTACACGAGTCGGATTCCAGCGTTGTGCAAACGGCTGCTGAACTGAGACATTTGCCATGCCTGTCGTGCTGCCTGCGCTACCAAACGAAAACGTGAAGGGGCTTGCAGCCAGAAGGAAGAGAGCTAAGACCAGCCGGCTCAATCTTCTCTTTGCACCTACGTTATGCTTAGTCTTCATTGCTCTTGATTTGGCTCGTGCTCTCAATGGCAGATTTGAAGTCAGCGCCGTATGCTATGGCTTCTCTCTGGGCGGATTGTCGGGCTTGTCATCGTTCTTCTGGCCTTCGCGCTGCGCATTCAGTTTCTCTAGCCGCTGAAACACTTCGCGTTCGCGCGCGGCGTCCGCTTTGCGCCCAGCCCGTGTGTAGGCGCGCGCAAGTGCATAATGCATTTGGGTGCTTTCCGGCGCGAGTTGCGCACCGGCTTCAAGCTCTCTGATCGCCCGCTCAATTTGCCCCAATTCGAGCAGCATTCGACCCAGCACGTTGCGCGCAGGGAACATCTTCGGTGCAAGCTCAACGGCTTTTTCCGCCCAGGGCAGACCAGTCTCGTACTCCTTGCGCTTGAGATACTCGAAAGCCAACTGCACCATCGAAGGCACGTGTGAAGTCGAGATCTCCAGTTCGCGATCAAACTCTTTGAGCGCAGCCTCGGCATCCTGCGTCAGAAGGTATACGCCGAAGGCATAATGTACATTGGGCGCATTCGGATAACGCGCCAACAACTCGTCAAAGGCCTGGCGCGCTTCGTCCCGCCGCAGGGCGGCCATGCTGAAGCCCGCGCGCCCCGCCAGCAAAATCTGTTCGCGTTTTTCGGGTGGAATCTCATTGGGCAGGAAGGGCAGCCGCAAGAGCGTCAGTCCGAAAGCTTCAACGATCTTGGCGCTTTCGTTTCCGGTGCGCATGAACTCGCGCAGGATTTCAAAGGCGACTTCAAATTGCTCGAAGCGAATGTAGAGCAACCCGGTGTGGTAGCGTACGACCGTCTCAAGTTCCTGATTACCGGCCAAACCCAGCACACGCCCCCGCTGCAGCGAGTTGACGGCGCGTTCATACTCGCGCGTCTGGTATTCACACAAGCCTAACATCCCCCAGGCAGGGCCGTTCTTCGGATCGTAGGCCACCAGGTTGCGAAAGGCGTCGCGGGCGGCAGAGTATTGGTCGGCGTCGTATAGAATCGTCCCGACATGCCACCAACCTTCCGTCCACTTTGGTCTCAACCGCAATGCAACTGCATAAGAATCAACCGCCTCAAGCAAGCGTCCGGCCTGGCGTACTTCGTCTCCGTGTTTGACCGCCGCCTCGAACCCAGCGCCGTCGGCTGCGGGTGTCTTCGATTGCGCACGTGTCTGCTGCTTCGTCTGGGCCCGGCCCTTTGTCTGTGCCCAGACACTTGACAAGGCAGCACAGCACAGAGCCGTGATCGCTATCGTCCGCAGGATGATGTTGGGTTTGCGGGCAAGCAAGGAAGCTACGTTTGCTCCTTCGGAGGGCTGCGACTGACTGGCAGACCCGTGGTGACTCACGGTTTCTTGTTTGCGACGCCTGGCTGTTTAGCCTGTTCCTCGGCGGTCAGCATTTGAATGAGCGCTCGCTCGCGGTCGCCGTCAGCCTTCCGATTGAGTCGGTAGTAAACGGAGGCCAGCAGCGCGTGGGCTTCGACAAAATCAGAAAATTCTTTGACTACGCTCTCAAGCAAGGGCAAGGCCTCAGCCGGCTTGCCCAGACTGGCATACAACGCTCCCAGATGATAGCGCGCATACGCATCGCGCGGACGCAAGCGGAGCGCGCGCGTCAGGTGGTCAGTCGCTTCATCAAAGCTCTTCTCGCGTCTCAGCAGGATTCCCAGATAAAGATGGGCATCGAAGTTATTCGGATCACGCTCCAACTCCGTTCTAAAGGCGCTCATCGCCTTCTCACCGTCGCCCATGCGCATCAAGGCACGGCCATACCCAGCCTGCAAGGCCGGCAGTTGCGAATTCAGCGCAAGCGCGCGCTCAAGTTCTTTGAGCGCTCCCGGCCCATCATCCGCGACCAGGAGGATAGAGCCGACCAGCAAATGCGCTTCAGCAGAGTCTTCATCGCGAAAGACACGGTCAATTATGGCCTGCCCCTGCGCCACCTCATTGTCGCTGATGAGCGCACTGCCGAGCAGATAAGCAAGCGTGCGATCGTTGCCGTAAGCCGTTTGCAGCGGAGTGAGCAATCCGATCACCTGCTTGTACTCGCCCAGCCGCACCCAACAATCGGCCAGTAACAGCAGGGCCGGGAGCCGCTGCGGTTCGCTCTCCGCCACCGCATTGACAAAAGCCGATAACTCGCTGGCCGCTTCGGGAACCCAGTTGGCTTTGTAGTAAGCAAGCGCCAGATTGAAGCGAATCGTTTGATTACGATTGGCCATCGTCAGCGCTTGTTTGTATTGAGTGATCGCGTCTTCATACCGGCCCAATCGGACCAGGGCCGCGCCGAGATTTGAACGCACATCCACACGCCTGGGGTGCTTCTTGAGAATGGCCTGATAGCCGCGGATAGCGCCCTCGATATCGCCGGATTGATGCAGGCGGGTAGCTTGCGCGAAGGCGCGTTCAAACTCGTCCGATACTTCGCTTGGGCGAGATTGGGCTGTCGATCGCTCGCCGGCCGCCAACAGCCAGGAGAGCGAGGCGAAGACTACGCTGACAGCCTTTAGCCTGGACATTCTCATATACCTTGTTGGTCTCAAGCGGTCTCAATTCATCCCAATCAGGGCTGAC
>JANNRD010000047.1:0-6969 GCA_031401095.1 Acidobacteriota bacterium | reverse complement strand
CGCGACTCTGCTGACCACCATCGGCATCCAGGCCTCGCTGCTCCCGCTCATGATCGTCTATTTCCACAGGGTTTCTCCGATCGCACCAATAACCAACGTGATCGAGGCCGCGCTTATATTCGGGTTGATGATCGCGGGGTGCATCTACCTCGGACTCTGCGGGATCAATGCACGACTTGCGGAGCCGCTCGCAACTGCCGTCAACGGGCTGGCCGATGGCGTGGTCAATATTTCGCATCTCTTCGATCGCATCCCGAAGGGGAGCTTTCGGGTTCCGGACTACGGCGACTCGTCGCCGTTGGTTTATGGGCTCTACTTCAGCATTGCGCTGGTGTGGGCATTTCTACTCTCGCGTTGGAATCCGCTGGCTCAGCCGAGAAGACCAAAGAGCGACGGAGGATGTCAGCGAGTGGACCTCAGCCTCGCTGGTCTTTCGCTCTTGTCTGTTGTCCTCATGTGGCTGGTTGTGGCGCACCCCTTCCCGCCGCGTTTTGAAAAGAAGAGACTGACTCTGACCTTGCTCGATGTGGGACAGGGCGACGCCATGGCGATCACCTTTCCGGAGGGCAGCATCATGTTGCTCGACAGCGGTGGAAAGCTCACATTCAAGGATGCTGAAAATGGAAGCGAGGTTCCTCTTTTCCTCGAGGATCGCGCCGGCATCGGCGAATTGGCGATCGCGCCTTTTCTCTGGCGCCTGGGAGTAAAGCGTATCGATCTGATTGGAGCTACGCACGGCGATGCCGACCACGTTCAAGGCTTCTCAGATATCATCCCGAGCTTCGACATCGGAAGAGCCATCGCTGCGCCACCCGTCGAGCGCGAGCGTCAGACATTCCCGCCGTCTCTCAGCGCGCGAGGTGTTCCCCGTCAAAGCCTCGTGCGCGGCGACAAGCTGATGATCGAGGGCGTGAGCATCGAGGTGCTCGCTCCCTTCCCGGAAATGCTGTCCGCGAGGTACTCGCCCAACGATCGCTCGCTGGTTTTACTTCTCGCGTTTGGAGAAAGGCGATTCCTGCTCACGGGAGATATTGAGAAGTCGACCGAGGCGCTCCTGGTCGGGACCGGAGACGATCTGCACGCGGATGTGCTCAAAGTTGCGCATCACGGTTCACGCACATCATCGACGCATCAGTTCATTGCACAGGTCGACCCACTTTTTGCTTTGATCTCGGCAGCATCTCCAAGCCCTTTCGGGCATCCGCACGAAGAGGTGCTTGCACGCTTGGCTGAAGCTCGCGCTCGCGTGCTGCGGACCAGTAAATGCGGGGCAATCACTATTTCCACGGATGGCCGGGACCTTCGTTGTCGGACCTTCGTCAAATGCGAATGAGGTGTGCAATGACGCGGTAGCGACGCGCACTCATGCCCCGCACGATGATGATATCTTCTGGTCGTTTGAAGTATCCGTGCTTGCGACGGTGCTCGACAATGCGCAAGGCGAGCACCCGGCCAATCCCTGGCAATCGCTCCAGCTCATCCGTCGTCGCGCGGTTCAGATCAAGCCTGATCGCACTCGTCGGCTGCTCACTTCTGACAGAGGTGGGTTGGACTGCATTCTGGAATATGCAGCCCCAGGTGATGACAAGATAGAACAATGGAGCTAGCACAGTCCGAAGAGCTTGAGGTGGAACTCGCCGTTGACGATCATCGGGCCCTCGGGGGCACGGCGGGAGAAGACGGTCGATTCCGAAAAGACCATTGGCAATCCCCCGGTAACTTGAGAGATCCCGTAATGACGGTTTGTGAGGATCGCCTTGACCCTCGGATTTGGGGGTGAAGCGACACCATATCGAAGCGAAATCACTGGCAATTCCAGGCTGGGCGCCGGATTGATCATTTCAATCCACTCATCAAAGATGTTGATCCTCGCTTCCTTCTCACGTGAGCTCCAATCGCGATGAGCCAGGAGGTTGATCAACGTCTCGATCACTGAGGCACGATGATAGTTGGCTCGACCACGATCGAAAGTCTCCGCTCGATGTCCGGGGAGCTCGGCATGCTCCGTGATCATCCGGCGCGACGGGCGGGCATCCCACAGATCCGCGTAACGGGTGATAAAGCTCAATGAAAGATCGTGGAGAGTCAGCAGGTTGCCGCGCACGTGAGTGCGTTCGATGATCGGCGCCCTGTGATCGGCGCCACCATAGCGGGTCAGCAGCAGCGATGCCCGAGGGAACACTTCAACCAGCCGGTCAGTGAGGCCGAAGAGCAGCAGCCCACCGACGGTCGGGATGGTCTCCTCGCCAAGCTTGATGGCGAGCCCCATATCGCGAGACACCGATGCAGTCGGGAATGCCTCGGGCGACTCGCCCCAATGCCCGGGATTGACTCCACGGACATAACTCCAGAAGAGCGATTCATCGACGTCGTCTTCAATCCAGCCTTGAAAAATAGGGACCTGCTCGAAGCGGGTGAGAAAGGCATCCTGATAAAGACGCGACAACTCCTCGCGTGTCGCCTCTCGCTTCGTCGAGCCTTCGCGAAGATAGAAGCGATCGTCCAGCGTCCGATGCGGTCTCTCACCCGCCTCAACCTCAACAACGACGATGCGACGACCATTGTCAAACGCGACCTTGTTGACAAATGGAAAGACTGGCGGCTGGATTTGATTGGAGCAGATCTCGCGCAATTGAGTCTCGACGCTCTCAGGATCATCGACCCCCTCGATGCGAAGCTGGTCGCTGACTCCAAAGACGATTGCCCCGCCAGCCGTATTCGCAAGAGCGATGATCTCGGCGGTTAGTTTTTCGACATTGCTGAACCTGACCTTCAGCTCGAGGTAGGTATCTTCGCCACCACGCACGAGGCGGACAAGTTCTGTGCGGCTAATCGTGGGGGCAGGTGTCGAGACGAGGTATTCGTAATACGACCGTTCAGACCCTGGAGACTGTCGAGGGTGGCGGGAACTGTTGGACCGTTTGCGTGACATCGGGTGCGGGCTGGACCTTGGGGCCAACTTGCTGCGCCACAGGGTCTGGGCCAGGTTCCGGAGATGCCTCTCAAGTCAGACTCGCGAGCAATAGACGGTGGCGAACGGTCGAGCCTGCTCGAGGACGCGTCGCCGTCAGAGCAGGCTACTCGTTCGATGCCAAGTCTTTCTGAACGACCATTAGGCGCTCTTGGTCTGATCCTTCGGGGTTGGGGGCGGCTCTTCAGCCTCCTCAGATATGCCCCTCTTAAAGTTGCGGACACTCTCGCCAAGCCCCTTCGCCAAAGATGGCAACCGGCTACCTCCAAAAAGAACCAGTATGATCACAAGCAAGATGAGCATCTCCTGCATGCCAAACCCAAAGAGGAACGTTGAATACTGCATTTCGATCTCCTTTTCATGCATTGTAGCTTTGGCTCTGAGGGGTGTCAATCGAGAAACCTTGATGTTTCATTGTCCAGATGTTATAGTGCCGTTTACTCCCATAAGTGCTCGATTCGCACGAATTATGACCGAGTGTGATGGGTCTCTTATGGAACGCCTGATGCTGCCCCGAAGGGGTAGCTCAGAGGAGTCAAAGCCGTAAAAAAGGGGGGCAAGACCATGGCAGAGAATGGCGGTGGTGACAAGCTGGTTTATTTCCTGATCGGGGCTGGGATTGGCGCGGTAACCGCGCTCTTATTTGCGCCGAAAGCTGGTGTCGAGCTTCGGGCCGACATCGCAGACAGAACTCGTCGCGGACTTGATCAAGCGCGTGAGACGGGGGTTGACTTGGGTGATCGAGCGAGCGAGCTCTACCAGACCGGGGTTGAGAAAGCTGCAGACCTCGCGGCTCGCAGCAGGGAAGGTGTCAGCGAGATCGCTTCGCGGAGCCGTGAAGCTGTCGACGACATCTCCTCCCGGGGCAAAGATCTCATCGAGCGGCAGAAAACACAGCTTTCCGCTGCTATTGATGCCGGTAAGCAGGGTTATCGCGAGGCCAAACGGGCTGACAAAGCCAGTGCGGCTTTCGAAGAGAGTTGATCGTCGAAAACCCGAGGGCGAGACGTGGAAGCCTACCTCATCTACATCATCGCAATCATCACTCTGTTGCTGATCGTCCAGGGGGGCGTCATGGTCGGCCTGTACCTTCTGGCTCGACGAGCGATGGCCTGGGTCGAGCAGGTCGGGCAGTTGCAGACGCGGGCAGAGTATCTGATCAGCAATACTGAGCCGATAGTCAAGATGGCTCACTCGATGATGGGTGAATTGAGAGAGGCGGCCGACTACTTTTCTCAGGGCGCTCAACAGATTCAGGCGATCTCGGAGATGGCAAAAGATCAAGCCGCTGACTTTCGTGATTTGATGGGCGATACCACCGCTCTCGCGCGACGCGAGATCGACCGGACACGGGAGAAGGTCGAACGAGTACAGCGTACTCTCGCGACGGCGACTGACCAGTTCGAACGCACAACAGCTCTCGTTCAAGCCAGCGTGCTCGAGCCGGCGCGCGAATTCTCGTATGTCATGCACGGTGTCAGACGCGGCCTCGAGGTTTTTCTCTCGGGGAATCGTCTCCCAGTCAATCGCGTTTACCAGGACGAGGAAATGTTTATTTGACGCTCCAGGAGGAGCGTGCCCCGGATTCAACCCTTCGCGACAATCCGGTTCTCTAGTCTGACGATCAAAAAGGCACTTGGGCTCCCGGTTTGAAACGGATAGAGCGCGAGTGCTTTTTTGTTCCTCATGGTTGCTGTATCATCAGGTTTCTTTGTCGCGAACGTGATCAAAGTAAGATAGGAACATGTCGACTGAAACACCCCTAGATCTCAAGACCACCATCAACCTGCCAAAGACGGTCTTCCCTCTCAAAGGCAATCTCGCGCAGAACGAGCCGCTCAGGCTGCAGCAGTGGCAGCAGATGGATGTCTACGAGATGCTCCGCACGGCCCGCGCGGGGAGACCTCTCTTCGTGCTTCACGATGGTCCGCCGTACGCCAATGGCGAGCTTCACCTCGGTCACGTCCTCAACAAGGTACTCAAGGATTTTTGCATCAAGTCCCGTTCGATGATGGGCTACTGGACCCCCTACATCCCAGGATGGGACTGCCACGGACTTCCCATCGAGATTCAGGTAGACAGGGAGCTCGGCGACAAGCGGGCCGCGATGAGCAGGCTCGACATCCGACGAGCGGCCCGTCGCCACGCGGAAAAGTTCGTCAAGCTCCAGGGTGATGAGTTCAAACGGCTGGGCATCTTTGGAGAATGGGACGTGCCCTACCTGACCATGGATCCTCACTTTCAGGCAAATATTGTCCGTGTCTTTGGCAAGTTTGTTGAGCAGGGCGCGATCTACAAAGGCCTGCGGCCGGTCCACTGGTGCATCAGCGATCAAACGGCTCTGGCTGAAGCTGAAGTCGAGTACGAAGACCACACTAGCCCGTCGGTCTATGTCAAGTTTCCATTTCCGGACGCTCCACAACTCGATCCCGTGCTTGCCGGCAGGTCGGCGAGCATCGTCATCTGGACGACCACTCCGTGGACCCTGCCGGCCAATCTCGGGATCGCATTTAATCCGGGATTCGATTACAGCGCAGTCGAGGTGGGTGATGAGGTCTTCATCCTCGCTAGCGGCCTCATGGAACAGGTCGCCACCAAACTGAGTTGGGCTGGCCCCCTCAAGGTTCTCGGGACGTACCCCGGTACCCGGTTTGAAGGTCTCAAGGCGCGCCATCCCTTTATTGACCGCCCGTCGCTGCTCATGCTCGGCGATCACGTGACGCTTGATGCCGGTACCGGTGCGGTCCATACAGCTCCGGGTCACGGCTATGAGGACTACGTCATCGGGATGAAGTACGGTTTGGAGATCTACTGTCCGGTGGACAATCGCGGCCACTTCGTCACGGACGTACCGGTCTTTGGCGGAGAGCAGGTATTCAAGGCCAATCCGAGGATCGTCGCGCATCTGAATACCCTGGGAATGCTGCTTGGCGAAGAGAAGGTGGCACACTCCTACCCTCATTGCTGGCGTTGTCATCATCCGGTGATCTTCCGCGCGACACCCCAGTGGTTCATCTCGATGGAGGCGACCGGTCTTCGTCAAAAAGCCATCGAGGCGGCGGATGGCGTTCAGTGGATTCCGGGCTGGGGCAGTGAGCGCATGAAGAATATGTTCCACGGTCGGCCCGACTGGTGCATTTCGCGGCAGCGATCGTGGGGCGTCCCGATCACCGTTTTTTATTGCGACTCTTGTGAAGAGGCACTTGTCGATCCGAAGGTGATTGAGCACGTCGCACAGATTTTTGAAACTGAGTCCGCGGATGCATGGTACGCGCGTGAAGCCGAGTCGTTACTGCCGGAGGGAACCTCGTGCGCAAAGTGCGGATCGACGAGGATGCGCAAGGAGATGGATATCCTCGATGTCTGGATTGACTCCGGATCGAGCTCGATCGCGGTCCTTGAACCGCGCGGTCTTCCCTATCCCGCCGATGTCTATCTCGAAGGTGGAGACCAGTTCCGAGGTTGGTTCAACTCGTCGCTTGTCGTCGGGTTGGCGGTCAAGGGGGAAGCTCCCTATCGAACAGTCATTACCAACGGTTGGGTGGTTGATGGGCAAGGCGAAAAGATGTCCAAGTCGAAGGGCAACGTCGTTGTCCCCCAGACATTCATCAAACAGAGTGGCGCTGAAATTCTGCGTCTGTGGTGTTCAGCGCTTGATTATCACGAGGATGTGCGGGTCTCAGACGAGATTCTGCGTCGAATTTCCGATGCCTATCGGAAGATCCGTAACACGGCTCGCTTCTGTCTTGGGAACCTTCATGGGTTTGATCCAGTTGCCGATGCAGTCGCGCTTGACGAGATGTTGGAGATCGACCGTTGGGCCCTTGCTGAGATGAACGAGGTCACCAAGCGCGTTCGGTCAGGATACGAGCGTTATGACTTCACCGACGTCTATCAGGCCCTCTACTCGTTTTCGACCGTCGAGCTTTCGGCGCTCTATTTCGACATCATCAAGGATCGCCTTTATACCTTGGGGGCGAAGTCAATGGCACGTCGCT
>JANNRD010000046.1:0-3701 GCA_031401095.1 Acidobacteriota bacterium | reverse complement strand
CGCGAATCTCCTCGGCGATGTTGCCTCGGGCTCCGGAGATCGAGACCTTCTTCAGCGCCGCGAGGTCAAAGTCGGTCAACATCTCACGGGTTAACTTCGCGCCTTTCTCAGCAATCGTCCGCTTGTTGTTAACGAGATCAGCATCAAGACGACGACCTTCGAGGAGCTCGTAGATACGCTTGTTTCGCTCCTCCTCCAGAATCCGAACCTCGTCGTAGAGGTTCTTGCGCAGTTTCTCTTCTTCGGCCTGCTCGATGGAAAGACTGCGAACGTCCTTGTCCGTCCCCTTGCGGGTGAAGACCTTGACATCGACCACGGTTCCTTCGATCCCCGGCGGCGTGGTCAGTGATGCATCCCGCACATCGCCCGCCTTCTCGCCAAAGATCGCGCGCAGCAGCTTCTCCTCCGCGGTCAGCTGCGTCTCGCCCTTCGGCGTCACCTTGCCCACAAGAATCGAGCCAGGCTTGACGTGGGCGCCAATCCGGATGATTCCGCTCTCGTCGAGGTCGCGAAGCGCGGCCTCGCCGACGTTCGGAATGTCGCGCGTGATCTCCTCGGGGCCGAGTTTGGTGTCCCTCGCCTCGATTTCGAGCTCCTCGATGTGAATCGAAGTGTAGTAGTCGCGCTTGACCAGCTTCTCGGAGACAAGGATCGCGTCTTCGAAGTTGTAGCCGCGCCAAGGCTTGAAAGCCACCAGCACATTGCGCCCAAGCGCCAGTTCTCCGCCGTCTGTGCAGGGCCCATCGGCGATGACATCGCCCTTCTTGACCCGCTGCCCAACATGGACAATCGGCTTCTGGTTGATGCAGGTATTCTGGTTAGACCGCTTGAATTTGATGAGCGGGTAGATGTCCGCCGTCACCTCGCGCGAGAGCGTTCCGTCGACATTATGATCGACGCGAATGATGATGCGTTCGGAGTCGACGACATCGACGATACCGTCTCGTCGAGTGACGACTACGGCGCCTGAATCCTGAGCCGTCACCTTCTCCATGCCGGTCCCGATCAGGGGGGCTTCGGCGCGCAGCAGCGGGACGGCCTGTCGCTGCATGTTCGATCCCATCAACGCGCGATTTGCGTCATCGTTCTCGAGGAAGGGAATCAGCGACGCGGCGACCGAGACCAGTTGCTTCGGACTGACGTCGATGTACTGGACGTCGTCTCGGTGGGCGAGAATGAACTCACCCGCTTTTCTCGCGTTGACCCGCTCGTGGATGATGTTGCCATCCTTATCGAGCTCGATATTCGCCTGCCCGATGACGTACTTGTCCTCCTCCCATGCCGACTGGTAGAAGGGATAGGCCTCGTAAGTCGCCGGCTTGCCGTTCTCCGCGACCTTCTTGTTGGTGCGCTCGATCCGTGACTGCTCAATATGATCGGCAGGCTTGAATTCCGTATCGCCGCCATTGAGGATCCTCACGTAATCGATGACTCGAGCGTTCTCGACCTTGCGATAGGGTGACTCGATAAAGCCAAATTCATTTATTCTCGCGAAACACGAGAGCGAAGAGATAAGTCCGATGTTCGGGCCCTCCGGGGTCTCGATCGGGCAGATGCGGCCATAATGAGTTGGGTGCACGTCGCGCACTTCGAATCCGGCGCGTTCACGGCTCAGTCCACCTGGTCCCAGCGCGGAGAGTCTTCGCTTGTGTGTGATCTCCGAGAGCGGGTTGGTCTGGTCCATGAACTGGGAGAGCTGGCTCGAGCCAAAGAACTCGCGAACCGCGGCCGTCACCGGCTTGGCGTTGATCAGGTCGCGCGGCATGGCCGTCTGCATCTCCTGATGGATCGACATCTTTTCCTTGATCGCCCGCTCCATGCGCACGAGGCCAAGCCGGAATTGATTCTCCAGCAACTCACCCACCGCGCGCACACGACGATTTCCAAGATGATCGATATCGTCGTCGCCGTAATAGATTGTCCGGCCATCGGGGAGCTTCTGTTCGCCCGTCACTCGTTTGAGCCTGAGAACGTACGCTATGACCTCGAAGAAATCCTGAGGCGATAGCAGCGGATCATCGAGACGCCCACGATCGGGCCGGCCCATCTTGATGTTGAACTTCAGACGGCCGACGCGCGAGAAATCAAACTTGCGCGGATCGAAAAACATGCCGTGAAAGAGCGCGGTCGATGTGTCAAGCGTCGGAGGGTCACCCGGCCGCATCTTTCGGTAGATCTCGATCAGTGCCTCGGGCGTCGTCTTGATCGCGTCTTTCTTGACGGTCTGCGTGACAACCGTGCCGATGTCGTCACGCTCCGGGAAGAATATCTCGAGTGTATCGATCCCTGCCTCAACGACCTTCGAAATGGTCTCTGGTGTCAGCTCGGTGTTGCTATCAGCGACAACCTCACCCGTCGAGGTGTTGACCAGGTCCTGGACGGTAAAAGCTCCGTGGAGCTCACTCACCCTGACCTCGATCTCCTTGATCTTCGCCTTGACGATCGTCTCGTAGGCCGAGTGACTGATTTTCTTACCTGACTTGACGATCACTTCGCCGTCGCGACCGAGAATATCGGAAGACGCCTTACTCCCAACAATATTCGGACTCACCGGATAATAGAGCTGCCCCTTGGCGACGTGAATCTTGTCAATCGTATAGAAGGTGCGAAGTATCTCTTCGTCACTCTTCAGTCCAAGGGCGCGGAGAAAAATCGTCGCGAGGAACTTCCGCTTCCGATCGATTCGGACATAGAGAAGGTTCTTCGCGTCATATTCGAACTCGACCCACGAACCACGATACGGGATGATCTTCGCGAGAAAATACGTGTTGTTCTCGGCTTTGTCGAAGAAGACACCGGGCGAGCGATGCAGCTGTGAGACGATGACACGCTCGGTTCCATTGATGATGAACGTGCCGTTCTCGGTCATGAGCGGCAGGTCGCCAAAATAGACCTCTTCCTCCTTGATGTCGCGAATCGACTTCTGTCCAGTCTCCTCATCCTTGTCCCAGACCGTGAGGCGGATCTTGACGTGCAGCGGGACCGAGTATGTCATCCCGCGCTCCTGACATTCCTGGACGTCGTACTTGTGCTTGAGACCAACTGGCTCACCACAGTTGTCGCAGACGATGACTACATTCTTGCTGTACGACCCGCAACTGCGGCAAACAACATCCTCAGAAGAGAGCGGATTGACGCGAATGACAGCCCCGCACTGTCGGCAGTTCGATCGCAGATGGTGGAGGCCCTGCAGGTCGCCGCACTTGCACTGCCAATTACCGATCCGGTATTCGACGAACTCGAGCGACGATGTGTCGCGAAAATCGGAGATCGGAAAGGTAGAGCGGAAGACCGCCTGCAGCCCAATATTGTCTCGCTCGGGCGGGAGCAGGTCCATTTGCAGGAAGCGGTCATAACTCTCCCGTTGCACTTCAATCAAATTCGGAATGCGGACCGAAGTGCGGATCTTAGAGAAGTCGTAACGCTCTCGGTTGGCATTCTGTACGTTGCTCATCGCGTTTCCCGAAGTGATAGCCGTGTCCATGAAAAGCTCAATTCCTTCTTCAAGTTAGCCACAGAGAAGTGTTGTCATTTTGGTGGCAATGAAAAAGCTGTGGCCGGGGACAACACGTCCCCCGGCCGCGTACCGACGCAGTTTTTCGCGGTTGATTCGATTGTGAGATGCTCGCCGATGCTGGTTGCCCTGGGATAAGAAGAAGAGACCGTCCAGTCTCAAAGCAAGTGGCAAGTCTGCCAGACAC
>JANNRD010000045.1:0-1509 GCA_031401095.1 Acidobacteriota bacterium | reverse complement strand
TCCCTGTGACTCGGTGGTTGTTCCTCTGTGGTTGTGCCTCACGCGATTGGCTGCGCATGAGATAATCATCGGGAACATTTCGTCCCGACTGGGGTCTACAATGGTGTCGTCGGGTTTAGTAATTGGTTAAGGGAACGGCCCCACGGTGGCGTCTGGAATCAACGACGGATTTGGGAGTGGGCGCGCATGCTGGCCGAAGAGAAGGCATTGTTGGTGCCCGGACTGGAGAAGTTCGGGAGGACTGGCAGGGAGGCAATCGGCGATGTTTCCCCGGGAGTCGTGGTCTGTGTACGCGAGGCGCTGCTTATTAAGCGCCTCAAGGCTGGTGAGCTTGAAGCATTTGACGAGCTCGTCGCCGAGTTCCAGCCGCTTGTCTATGCGCTTAGTTTTCGCATCCTAAACGAGACGGAGGATGCGCGCGACGCCTGCCAGGAGACGTTTCTTAAGGTGTACCGCCACTTCGGGCACTTTCGTGGTGAGGCGAGCCTCAAGACTTGGATCTGCCGGATCGCGATTAATCAGGCACGCAGCACCGAGCGCTGGTGGCGACGCCGATGCAGAGGCGAGACCGCTTCGCTTGATGAACCCGCTTCCGATGGAGATTCAGGACGTTCTACGTACGAATTGCTGGCCAGCACCGCTGTCTCACCGGAAGCAGAGGTCCTCGCGCACGAGCGGAGTCAGCAATTGGAACGCGCGCTTGCATTGGTCAAGAAGGACTTCCGCGTCGCGGTCATATTGCGCGATCTCGAGGGGATGACCTACGAGGAGATCGCCTACACTCTTGATATCTCTGTCGGCACGGTCAAGTCGCGAATTGCGCGCGGACGTGAGATGTTGCGGCTCTGTCTGAGAAGCGGCGGGGGCTAGTATTTCGGGTCATTGAAGATTCTGCCGTATCGCAAAGAGCAGAATCAGAGTTTCGGGGATCGACACTCGTTGGAGTGTTTTTTCGACGCTCATTGCCGATGGGTCGACGAAAAGAAGCGGTGCGAACCAGGGATGGGTCAGCAACACCGATGCTTGGTTCTTTGCAGTGACTGCACGAAAGCGCGTGGCGGTCCCCGAAAGCAAGATCAGATATAGGGAACTATCATGTGCCGTGGATTCTCATCTTCGTATTCAGCTCTTCTCGATGGGCATCTCAGCGAGCAGGATCAGACAGCGGTGACGACTCATCTGCGGAGTTGTCTGGACTGTCGGCGAATTGCGAGAGAGATGCAGGGCCTTCGCGCCGAGCTCGACCTGCTGGCGCGCCCGCAGGCACCCGCTGAATCTTCATCTCAAGTCATTGCGGCGATTCATCGGGAGGCCCGAGTGAACACGCTTTCGCAGCGACGACGCGCGGAATTGATCGATCTCTGGCGTGTCCGGCTCTTTTCTCAGAGTGTCGGGGCGGTCGTCTCGGTGGCATTGCTTCTGGTCATGACGGCGGCGGTCTTCCGACCTGCATATCGCGCCCTCGCGTTTGCGCGAGCAGTGGTTGAAACAACCGTCGAAGATGACATC
>JANNRD010000044.1:0-15433 GCA_031401095.1 Acidobacteriota bacterium | reverse complement strand
GCACGCGGGCAGCAACACGCAGAGTAGGAGCAAAGTGGGAAGCAACGATTTAGCTGGTGGTTTGCACACTGATCTTGTAGCGCAGGTGTTTCAAGACTTGGCCAGGGTGACTGACGCGGTTGCCCCGAACACGAAAGAGGGAGTCGAGCATTATGGCTTCTTCTTCTTTTTCTTCTTCTTCTTGCCCGTCCCATCAACCGGTTTGTCGGCGGCTTTCGTCGTGTTGACGGGGCTGGCGACAGGTGGTCTGCTGCGCGTGACACCAACTGGACGAGGTGTTGTCTTACTTACGACAGTCGACCTGACGCCAGGCGCTGGATCGACGGTGGCGGGAACCGCTGCGCTGCCGACAACCGGGCTGGGAGTCGGCTCGACCTGGCTCGCCGCGATCGGCGAGGCTGTCGTAGGTCCCTGATCTGCCCCCGTCGCGGTTAGAGCCCGGTAGCCGACAACGCCCGCGGCGAGGACCAGAAGCCCCAAGACTCCGGCGCCTACGAGGATTGGCTTCCTAAGTCTCACCGTCGTTGATTCACCGAATTGGGCAGCCGTCGCTATGGGCTCTTCACGCCTCGGCGCGGCGGATTGCTGAGGACCAGGATTCGCGAGGTGTGCCAGCGCAAAGTTCGCCGCTGGCGTTGCCGACTCGATCGGTGGGTCGGGCATTGCAGACCCGGCGAGCGCAGACCCGGGGAGCGCAGACCCAGAGCCGAGCGGTTCCGTCGACGGCCGCATTTTGAAGCGGAACTCGGGACCGTCCGGGCCGCATCGCACGACGTCACCAGATCTCAAGACGGTCGATCCGAGGACTCTCTGACCATTCACAAAGGTGCCGTTACGGCTGTTGAGATCTTTGATCAGGAATTGCGTCGAGTCGTTCGGGCCCTGCGATATCTTCAGATGCTGACGGCCAACCACCGTCTCAGCGTCGGTGAACCGGACATTGGCGTCAAGATCACGCCCGATGAGAAGCTCTGGGTAAAGGCTGAGAGGGAATTCCTCAACCTGATTCGCCTTCGACCCACGCAGATGCTCGACCACCAGGTAGTTCATGCTCATCTCCTCTCAGACACCCTGACATCGCCGCAGAGCGGAGAAGTAAATTTCGCCCGGCATTTAGAGAAAGTGTCGGACCACACGCCGTCAGTCTTACTCATAGCGCAACGCGACAAGTGGGTCAATCCGGCTGGCCCGCCGCGCCGGCAGATAGCAACCAACGAGGGCGACGGCTGCGAGGAGCAGTCCAATCGAAGTGAACGTCACCGGGTCGCTGGTCGCGACTCCAAAAAGGAGACTCTTGAGAAAGCGTGAAAGCGCCAAAGCGACTGCCAGACCGATTGCCAGACCAATCACTGCAGGCATCATTCCCTCTACAAGAGCCAGTTTCAGCACGTCTCGACGCTGAGCGCCGAGAGCAATGCGGATACCAATCTCGCGAGTACGCCGTTGCATCGCGTAGGCTACAACGCTGTAGATTCCGCCCGCGGCCAGCAGGAGGGCGACAGCCGCAAACAGTCCCGCGAGAATCGTGTTGAACCTTCGTGGAGCGAGAGTCTTACCTATTGCGGATTCCATTGTCCTCAAGTTGATGATCGGCTGACTCCGATCAATGTCTGCCACTGCCGAGCGCACTTCCGGAGCCAGGCTCAATGGGTCGCGTCTGCTGCGAATGAAGAGCGAGAGTCGCCGAACTGGGACCTGCGATTGAGGACGGTACCAATCCGGCTGTGGATCGCTGTCGAGCCGTCCATGCGGAATTGCCTTGACGACGCCGACGATGGTCGCCCAGGCAGCGGGACCATGCGGCGCCCCAACCTTGATGCGCCGGCCGATCGGGTCCTCACCTGCGAAAAAGCGCGCCGACATCTCGCCGTTGATGATTGCCACATCAGGACTCCCGGCGAGATCGGTTTCGCTGAAGTCGCGGCCGCTGGCGAGAGGTATTCCGAGAGTTGCGAAAAATCCGGGACTGACGGATTGATGCCCAGCGAGTGTCAGCCGACTCATATCCAGAGGTCGCCCTTCAATGCTGAACGGGTCTTCGATCGCGACTCCGCTCAACGGAAGCATCGAACTGAGACCCACGCTCTCGACGCCCGGCAGAGCCCTCATGCGGCTCAGTGCGTCCTCGCAAAATGCCGCGATCAGTGCGCGTTCAGCATATCTCGTCTCGGAAAACCCGACCTCGAAGGTGAGGACGCCGCGCGGGTTGAGACCGAGGTCCACCCTCTGCAGCAGCACAAAGCTCTTGACCAACAGACCCGCGCTGACCAACACGCAAACGGCGACTGCGATCTGACTCGAGACAAGCAGCTTTCGCAGTCTATCAGGACGACCTGCGACGCTGGTGCTTCCACGCATCACTTGATTGAGATTCTGATCAGAAGCCTGCCATGCCGGGGCGAGACCGCAAATCAGACCAGAGAGCGTTGAGATTGTGACGGTGAATGCGAGAACGCGCCAGTCGAGGCTGATTTCGTCAAACCGTGGAAGCTGCCTTGGGCTGATTGCGATCAGCAATTCCAGACACCAGAGAGCAATGATCAGGCCGGCCGTGCCGCCAGCAAGCCCGAGGATGACGCTCTCGGCGAGCAGCTGTCTGACGATACGAACCCGGCTCGCGCCAAGTGCGATCCGCATCGCCATTTCTCGACGTCTGGCGGTCGCGCGCACGAGCAGCAAATTAGCGACATTGGCGCAAGCAATCAACAGGACCAAACCCGCAATGCCAAGGAGCACGAGCAGTGAATAGCGATTGCTTCCTGCGATCTCTTCCTGCAATGTGACGAGACTGATGCGCCAGCCGCCATCCTCCCCCTTCGGTCCGCGATAGCCACGATGCCGCTGCTCCATGCTGCTCGCAAGCCCGCTCATGGTGCTTCGCGCCTGCTCGAGACCGATCCCATCCTTGAGCCTTCCAATGACATTCAGCTCGTAACCTCCGCCCCGGGCGGCGACCTGCTCCGGGTCGAGACTCAATGGAGTCCAGAGTTCGGCGGGTTCTGTAAACGAAAAGGCAGGGTGCGGAAATTTGAATGATGGCGACATGACACCCACGATCTCGTACTCCTCGCCGTCCAGTTCAACTGTGCCCCCAAGGACCGCCGGGTTGGCGCCGAATCGGCTTCGCCAGAGGGCGTGAGACAGGACGGCTACCCGATCCTGGCCGATGAGACAATCCTCGGGGAGAAATGACCTGCCGATGACTACTTGTGCGCCGAGCATCGGAAAAAGAGTGTCCGAGACTCTCGCACCAGCGATTCGCTCACTCGCACGCGTGAAGTCGCGATTCTGAAATGCAGCCGTCTCAGAAAAGACCTCCTTCTGATCGCGATAGTCCAGGTACTCGGCGCCCTTGGCTGCCAGATGCCCGATCCTGAGCTTGAGGAAGTTGCCCCAGACAAGCACGAGGCGATCGGCATTTACGTAGGGAAGCGGACGCAGGAGCAACGCATTTGCGACGCTGAAGATGGCCGTGTTCGCCCCGATCCCGAGCGCAAGCGTGAGGATCACGAGGCAGGCTAAAGCGCGCGCCCTGAAGAGCGAACGAAGAGCGTACCGGAATTCTTGAGTCAAGTCTTTTTCCTCAAAGAGTCAGCTCCGCAGAGGCACCACAGGGCAGGGAGCCACAGTCTGGCGTAAATTTGTCAAATTGCGCTGCACGCGCGTTCCCACAATGGCCCGACGATATCGATGGGGGCAACTGCGATGTTTCACTCCGATCCCTGATCCCAAGGGATCTGAGCGCTGTTCCTCAGAAACACGATCGGGGCGGGAGCACAGGGGACTTGTCGTTGTGGCTGGCTCAGTTTCGAGTACCAGAACATCTAAACGGACTGCAATGCGACTGGCTCTCGGCAACGGGGTGAGCACTCCGCGCGATCGGTTCCATCGCGAGTACGTTGCGATGCAGATGAGCCTGCTTTCCGCTCCCGCGGAAGACCAGCCTGCACTGGCCAGCCCGCTCGGTTGCTATTTGCCGACGTTCCCAATTGCTCGGCTCTTTGACGGCGCAGCATTGACGCTGACTTCAACCCTCGGAGACCTGATTCGGGAAGCTGAGCAGGCTGCGGGTCACGGCACGTCGGTTGACTTGGATATCATCGCAGCGTTTCTGGGCGCTATCAACAGCAACGATCCCGGCAGACGCTGCGGGCCATAGATCTGATTTTTGGATTTTGGATTTTGGATTGGGGAACGATCGCGCCTCAATCCAAAATCCAACAGAGACTTGATCGGGGAGCAGCCAGCGCCCAAGCGGTGTCTTTCACTTCAGCCCTGTGGCCCCCTTTGAGAGCGTCAACACCCTGGACAAGTGGCTTGGCCTGCTCGAACGGCGGCGGTGAGCGAGACGATCTGAGAAGCGCGTCAGCAAGCGGTTTCCTGCTGCGGTGCCGCGAGCACTCGCTGAATATCCGCCAGGTCGATGAAGCTGTGCTGGTAGCGGCCCGCACGGACACACCGTTCGCAGCTCGGATGCACGTCGCCGTTACGCACTGACTCGCGAATCTCCGTGACTACGCCGTTGTTCCAGACCTTCTCCAGGTCGTCGCCACTCGTGACGCTGCCGATGCTGCCCTGCATGTAGCAGCACACGCGGGCGTCGGTGTTGGCGTGTACGTAGACAGACATCCACGGATAGGCGCAGTAATAGGGTGGCAGCTTCTCCGGCCGTGGCTGCTGGTCGCCGTTCGGCCGCGGTGTGATCTGAACCAGCCCGGTGGCGGGCCCTTCGGCATATTCCGAATCGAGATCGATGTACGTGGCATAGCCGATTCGCGCCGCCTCCGCTAACTGCCGAGCCTCTTCCAGAGCCGCTTCCACCCCGGGCCGAGGTGCGTTGCCCAGGCGGAACTCCCGATAGAGCTGTGAGTAGATCTCCGATGACGGATCGGACGGCCCGACGCGATGGAGCGTGTTCACTCCCAGAAAGAAGATGTCAAGGTCGGCGAGCTTTCGCACCAGGGCGGGCAATTCTTCGTAGTTGTCCGATTGCGCCACGAAATTGACGATCACCCGCGGACGGTCAGCGCCACGTTCCCGCTTGCGCTGCTTGAGATAGTCGAGGATCTTCCAGATGCGCTCGACGTCCACTCCCCGCAGCCTGCGCATCGTCTCGGGCTCCACGCCATCGATGGAGAAGGTCAGTTCATCGTAACCGTACTCGACCAGCCAGTCGACATCCGCCTCCCGGACAATCGCGCCGTTGGTAATGCCGTCCACCATGCATTCGTAGTGCTTCAGCCTCTCTACCAGGCGCTGCAGTTTGGCGTAGAGGAACATCTCCCCATAACCGAACGTGTGTACCCGGGTAGCGGCGGCAAAGAACTCGTCGAAGGTCTCAATGATTCCGTAATCCAGGTGCCGTGGGGCGATGCGAGGCGAATCCGGGGGGTCGGTGGCGTGACCGCACTTGAGGCACCGCAAATTGCAGCGCGTGGTGATCTCGAGGTGCAGCAGGATTGGCCGATGCGCCAAGGCACCCCCGGTTTGTGCCGGACCGGCAAGGGCCTCCATCGCACGGCGAAGGTTTTCCTGCTTCTTCCCGAGGTAGTGATTCATTGCGTTGACTTCGACGGGCGACCTGTAGCTCTCAAATTCACTCTACAGGCTTGACCCGGGAAGAGCAAAGCTCGGCGGCCTTCAGACAGCTTTGCCAAAAGCAAAGGATGGAGAGAGAGCCATGATCGAGATCAGGTGACCCCACAACTGCCGGTGCTGCCCTGAGAAAGAAACTGCATGATTTGGGCAAATATGCGATCACGGCAATGACCGTCAAACCGGGGCACTTTGCAAGCAAGCCGAGAGAATAGCGGAGGTCCTGGTTGAAACTCTGCATGCGGTTAGTTTCCGTTTCCCGTCAGCGCATTCTCAACCCGCCGCGCTCCTCATTCATACCTCAACGCAACCAACGGATCGACGCGGGTCGCTCGTCGTGCCGGGATAAACGAAGCAAACATCGCGATCACCGCGAGGATTACCGAAATCACTGCAAAGATCGTCAGATCCCGCACATTGACCCCAAAGAGAAGCGTCGCCATCAGCCGCGTCAATCCAAACGCTGCTCCCAGACCGACTACCAGCCCAATTCCTGCGAGTACCATCCCCTGCCGCACAACCATCGCGACGACGTCCTGGCTGCGCGCTCCGAGGGCCATCCGGACGCCGATCTCGTGCGTCCGCTGTGTCACCGAATAAGCCATGACTCCATAGAGACCAACAGCCGCAAGGACCAGTGCGATCGCCGCAAAGATACCAAAGAGGTACATCGCAAAACGGCGTTGTGCCATCGAGTCTGAGACGTACCGCTCCAGCGTCTGGACGCGGAAGACCGGTAGATCCCGGTCAAGCTCCAGAACCGTCGCGCGCACGGTTCCCGCCACCGACTCTGGCTCGCCCGTCGTTCGGACCACCAGAAACATGCCTGCCTGCGGACGCTGCTGATACGGAATGTAGTACTGAACACGACTCTCTCCCTCGAGCCCCCGATGCTTGACGTGTCCGATGATCCCGACGATCTCGCGCCAACGAGGGTTGTCCCGCCCTCCTTCAAAGGTAATGCGCTTACCAACTGCATCTTCATCAGGCCAGTACTTGCGCGCCATTGTCTCGTCGATGATTGCAACGCCCGGAGCCTCAGCCGAGTCACGGTCCTCGAAGTACCGTCCGCGAATCAGCGGAATCCCCATCGTCTTGGGGTAGTCACTGGTCGCAGACCATCGATCTCCGTGAGGTGATGACTGACCCTGCGGCACGATTCGGCCTTCGATTTGAAAGCTGCCGCTTGAGTTCGACCCGCTCATGGGAAGGACTGATGTGGCCCCCGCGGCGGTAACGCCGGGCAGCACCCGGACGCGCTCGATCAAATCCTTGAAGAACGCATGACGCTGCGCGGGTTCACGATACTTCAGGTCGGGGAGCGCGATCTGCATCGAGAGTAGATTCTGCGGTCTGAAGCCCGGGTCCACCTGCTGCACACGAATGAAGCTCTTGATCAATAAACCAGCACTGATGAGAAGGATCATTGCGAGCGCCACCTCGATCACAACCAGCGCGTTTCGCACCCTGCTGCGAACACCTCCAGCACCGCTCCGCCCACCTTCCTTGAGCGACTCATGAAGGTCGTGGCGCGATATCTGCAAGGCCGGGACAAGACCAAAGAGAACGCCGGTCAACACCGAAACGAGCGCGGTAAAGCCAAAGACCAGAGGATCGAGACCAAGTTCGTGCGCGCGCGGGATGCGGGATTCATTGAGCGCAACCAGGACCTTGACGCCGAAATAGCCGAGCGCGAGACCAAGCGCACCACCGATTAATGCGAGGAGCATGCTCTCAGTCAGCAGCTGCCTGATGATCCGTCCACGTCCGGCACCGAGTGAATTCCGAATCGCCAACTCCTTCTGACGCGCGGCACCCCTTGCGAGAAGCAGATTGGCGACATTTGAACAGGCGATGAGGAGGACCAAACCAACCGCTCCAAGCAGTAGAAACAACATCGGACGAATATCGCCGACGATCAACTCGCGAAATGGCTGTAACAGCAGGTTCCAGTTGCTGGCATCGGCTCCCTGCATATATTGCTGTCGCAGGTTTCCAGCAATCGTATCCATCTCAGCCTGAGCCTGCTGGATCGAGACGCCCGGTTTGAGGCGGGCAATGACAAAGAGAAACTCGAACGTCAGGCTGTTTGAGGAGAGTTGGTCCGGTGTAAAGGTGAGCGGCGCCCAAAGGTCAACTATCTGTCCCAACTCGCGTCCAAACTCAAACGTCGGCGGCATGATGCCAACGACCGTGTGGCCCTCGCCGTTGAGCATGATGGTGCTGTTGAGCGTTGTCGGGCTTCCTCCGAAGCGTCGTTGCCAGAAGGAGTGGCTCAGCACAGCGACGCGATTCCTACCCTGTTGGTCCTCGCCGGCTGCAAAGGTGCGACCTTGAGCAGCCTCCACCCCGAGCATCTGAAAGAAGTTGGTACTGACCGCTGTTCCGGCCAGTCGCTCGGGTTCGCCCTGCCCGGTCAGGTTGACCGGCAATCCCCGCTGTGCGGCCATGGTCGCAAATGACTTCGCATTGTCGCGATAGTGGGTATAGCCGAAGGCTGAGACCGATGCACGAAGGTTGATCTTCGGGTAGTTGTGATAGATCAAGACAAGTTCTTGCGCCTTTTCGTAGGCGAGAGGTCGCAGCAGAATCGCGTTAACGACGCTAAAAATTGCGCTATTGGCGCCGATACCGAGCGCGAGCGCGATGACGGCGACGATGGTGAATCCCGGGCTCTTGATGAGCATCCGGACGCCAAACCGTAAATCCTGCAGAAAGGTCTCCATGAGGTTCCTCGAGCGATTAGTGAGCTGTCCCGAACGTCGCTTGATGGGAGAAGAGACTCACGCGAAGACGCGAAAAAGACGCGAAGGACGCGAAGGAGAAAAGGATCGGGGTAATGACAGTTCTCCTCTTGCTCCTTCGCGTCTTCGCGTGAGTCTCTCCTCCCTTCCGGTGACCAGGCCGGAAGTTCAGTGCATATCGAAGCCGCTCTCTTCCAGTTCCTTCTCGGCCTTCGGGCTGTGATCTTCCTCGACCACGCGACCGTCGAAAAGATGAATCGAGCGATCCGCATGACGTGCGAACCTGGGATCGTGCGTCACCATGCAGATCGTTGCACCCTCGCGGTGCAGTTCGCGCAGAAGCTCCATGACCGCCTCCCCATTTGTTGAGTCAAGGTTCCCTGTCGGCTCATCTGCGAGCAGAATGGCCGGCTGGCCTGCCACGGCGCGCGCGACTGCGACACGCTGCTGTTGACCGCCCGAGAGTTGCGAAGGCAAATGCTTCGCCCGATGCGCCATCCCTACTTTCTCGAGCGCCGCCTGGACGCGTTCGCGCCGCTCTGAGGCCTTCATGCCGCGATAAGTCAGCGGTAGCTCGACGTTCTCGAAGACCGAGAGATCCCCGATGAGGTTAAAGCTCTGGAAGATAAATCCAATCTCCCGATTGCGAATCCGCGCGCGCTCGGATGCACTCAGACCCTGGACGGGTTTGTTATTGAGCGAGTACGTACCTTCGCTTGGCGAATCGAGCAGACCGAGAATCGAAAGCAGCGTTGACTTGCCGCAGCCCGATGGACCGGCAATTGCCACGTATTCGCCGCTCTGGATGACCAGATGAATACCGGCCAGCGCATGGGTCTCAACTTCATCGGTGTAAAAGACTTTCGTCACACCTTCAAGTCGCAGTAAGGGATCGGAAGTACTCATTGCTATCTCCTCAGAGTGATCCAGTACGGTAAAGGGAGCGATGCGACCTGCCCCGGTCGCGACATCTTACTAGTTCAAACGAACGCGATCGACGTTGTCCCATTGCGAGGTGTCCGAGAGGATCACCTTGTCACCGATCTTCAACCCGTCGACGATTTCGATTGTCGTCACAGACTGACGCCCGAGCGAGACCCGCGTGCGCACTGCCGATTTTTCGTCAGGGTCCAGCTTGAAGAGTGTAATTGTACTTTTTTCCTGGCCGAAGGCCGGGCGTTGAACGTAAAGGACGCTCTCCAGCCGTTCGAGCTCGATTGTTCCTTCAACGCTCATGTCGGGGCGGGCGCCGGGGGGCAGTGTGCCTTCAAGCGCAACATCAACGGTCACAGTTCCATTCTCTGCTGCCGGGTCGATGCGAGTGACGCGGCCAGCGACGACCCCGTTGCGCGTGTCGATCGATGCGACCTGGCCGATTGCCATGTCCTTTAATTGTGTTTCGGGGACGCGGACCTGAGCCTTGAGTTTCTTCATATCGGCAACGCGCGCCAGATTGGCGCCGGGAGCGACCTGCTGTCCGACCTCAACGACCATCTGCTGCAGGACCCCATACATCCCGGCCCTGACGCGAAGCTGGTCCTTCTGCTGCCGCCGCAACTGCGCCAGTGCTTTGCGCTGATCGAGCTGAGCCTGTGAAACGGCGAGCTGTGTCTTGACTGCCTCGGTGTTGATCGCGATCCGCTTCTTCTCAAGCTCAAACCGCGTCGTCAATTCCGCGGCGCGTCCGCGCGACTGCTTGAGAATGAGATT
Organism: Acidobacteriota bacterium; assembly: GCA_031401095.1. GTDB lineage: Bacteria > Acidobacteriota > Blastocatellia > RBC074 > RBC074 > JANNRD01. Next base: position 5,384 of record JANNRD010000044.1, on the reverse strand, counting down.
CGAGACCAGTCCTTCCTTTGCCAGCTGCTCATTTGCTTCCAGTGTCAGGTTCGCCTGGACGAAATCGGCTTCGACAGTCGCGGCGGCTGCCTGTTGGTTGAGAAGCTGCGTCTCAAGTTCGACCCGCTTGTTCTGATACTCGGCGAGGGAGGAATTCAATTGGGAGTCAGCTTCCATGACTGATTGATCGAGTTCCGGATTGCTCAGCTCGAGCAAGACAGTCTCAGGAGTGACTTGAGTGCCCTGCTGGATGAGACGCTTCTCGACCCGTCCGCTGGTGACTGCCGCAATCCAGCGGATGTCCTCCGGAACCAGTGTCCCGAGGCCCCGCACATTGCGGAGCATCGACCCGCGTTTGACCACATCGATGACAACCGTCCCTCGTTCAACCGTCGGTGCCGCCGGCTTCAACCGCGAGAGACCGATCGTGATCAACGGAATCGTCAATAAGCCGAGCCCAACATAAAGAAATCGCCGAAGCCGTTTCTTGCGCGCAATTCCCTGACGCGGAATATCCATATCCGTCTCCGATTCTCGTCTCCGATCAACCAACTCAACCCTCAGAGGGCGCACTTCTCCCTGCCAAGTTGCGTGCCATCGCTCCCATAGCAACTAAGTCCAGCCCACGCTAGTGTTAGCCGGAGAGGGCGCGCGGCAAAATGCAATGCTCGTGTCCGCTTGTGGGATGGTTTTTTCCCGATATCGGGAAGTGGAAGAGAAACAACGAAAGACCCGGGAAATGACAGAACAAACCGAAAAAGGCAGGGGGGCCGATTCTTCCGGTCGCACTTATCCCGGCACGAATCTGTTTCCTGCGAGGCGAGGTCGATCGCCCTAGATATCGAGATTCCTGACGTCCAGCGCGTTCTCTTCGATGAACTTTCTTCGTGGTTCGACCTGGTCGCCCATGAGCACGGTGAATATCTGATCTGTCTCGACTACATCATCGATCCGCACCTGCAGCAGAGTCCGCTTCTCCGGGTCCATCGTTGTCTCCCAGAGCTGCTCCGGGTTCATTTCGCCAAGACCCTTATAGCGGTTGATGTGGAGGTCCTTCTTTGCCGCGGTGAGGATGTGATCGAGCAGCTCCTCACGCGATTCAACCGTGGTCTCGGTCCCATTCTGACTAATGACAAACGGCGGAACGTGGAGAGATGACAACGTTCGATACATCTCGACTGCGCGCTGAAACTCGACATGTGTCGCCATTTCCCAGTCGATCAGCACTCGCGCGCCGACACTGGATGGGCTGACCTCGATTTCAGAAAGCCCGTGTTCCTCATCGGAAGTTAAACCAGTCTCAAATCCCGCGTCAGCCAGCGCCTTGTCAATCTGACCAAGCAGATTCTCATCTGCAAAGACATCATGCAGCTTTCGTCCCGGAGTCAGCATCAGGCCATTTTTTCCCGTCAGACATTCAAGCACGACATCGAGCAGTCGTCGATCGTGCAGACGACGTTCGAGCTTCCCGTAATAGCCATTGAACTCGACCAGCTTCTCGAGCAGCGTCGTCAAATCCCGGCCCTCGAAAGTCTCACCCGTCGCCGAAACCGAGACCTTGACCTCTTCAGTCGCCTTCCGCATGAGAAAGCGGCTCATCTCGCGTTCGTCTTTGATGTAGCGCTCGTTCTTTCCCTTCTTGACTCGGTAGAGGGGTGGCTGTGCGATATAGACATAGCCCCGGGTTTCGCCATCCGCCGTCGTATGCTCGAGCAATTGAGGCATCTGCCGATAGAAGAACGTTAGTAACAGCGTCCGGATGTGGCTGCCGTCGACGTCGGCGTCGGTCATGAGGATGACCTTGTGATAGCGCAGCTTCGCAATATCAAAATCGTCCTTGCCGATGCCTGTTCCGAGGGCGGTGATCAAGGCCTTGATCTCGCTATGACCGAGCATTTTGTCAAAGCGAGCCTTTTCGACATTGAGTATCTTGCCCTTGAGCGGAAGTATCGCCTGTGTCCGTCTGTCGCGGCCCTGCTTTGCGGAGCCGCCCGCCGAATCTCCCTCAACGATATAGATCTCGCAGACGGCGGGATCCTTCTCGGAGCAGTCAGCCAGCTTTCCTGGCAGCGCGTTCGAGTTGAGTGCACCCTTGCGGACGATCTCCCTTGCCTTGCGGGCAGCCTCGCGCGCGCGTGCGGCTTCGACAGCCTTGACGACGATCTGTTTGGCGACGCCCGGATGCTGCTCGAAGTATTCACCGATCTTCTCGTTGAGAAACGATTGTACCGGACCCTGGACGTCGGAATTGAGCTTCCCCTTTGTCTGTCCCTCAAACTGCGGCTGCGGCAGCTTGACTGCGATCACGGCGACCAGGCCCTCACGCACATCATCACCGCTCAATTGACCCTTGAAATCCTTGATCAGCCCTGAGGATTGCGCATAGCTGTTGATCGTCCGCGTGAGGGCCGCGCGAAAACCCGAAAGGTGTGAACCGCCATCAACCGTGTTGATGTTGTTTGCGAACGAGAAGACCTTCTCGTCATATGCGTCGTTGTATTGAAGAGCTACTTCGATTGTCAGACTGTCTTCGCCAGGCAGCTTCTCGAAGTAGAGCGGTTTCGGGTGGAGAACATTCTTGTTCTTGTTGAGATGGTGGACGAACTCGGCAATACCACCTTCGTAGATGAATTCGTGTTTCTTCTCGGTCTCCGATCGTTCATCGGTGATTGTGATTGTGACGCCCTTATTGAGGAACGCTTTCTCACGCAGACGCTCGGAGAGCTTCTCAAAACTGAACTCGGTTGTCGTAAAAATCTCCGGATCGGGTTTGAAGGTAATCTTCGTCCCGTGTTTCCGGGAGGGGCCCGTCTGCTTTAGTTCGGTCGCCTTGACTCCCTGGCGGTACTCCTGCTCGTAGAGACCGCCATCGCGCCGAATCTCCATCCGCAGCGTTTCGGAGAGAAAGTTGACGACTGAGGCGCCAACTCCATGGAGTCCACCCGAAACCTTGTACGCATTGGTGTCAAACTTCCCGCCGGCGTGGAGGATAGTCATGACAACTTCGGCTGCGGGACGCTTCTCGGCCGTGTGAATGTCAACCGGGATACCGCGCCCGTTGTCTTCGACGGTCACCGAATTGTCGAGGTGGATGATGACGTCAACGTGATCGCAGAACCCTGCAAGCGCTTCGTCGATCGAATTGTCGACGATCTCATAGACCAGATGATGCAGCCCCAATTCGCCGGTCGAGCCAATGTACATGGCGGGGCGTTTGCGGACGGCGTCGCGCCCTTCGAGGACGGTGATCGAGTCTGCCTGATAGCGATCTCCACGGCTCTTTTTCTGCTGCTCCGTTTCGCCCATTTGTATGTCTTTCTTTAGCTTCTCTTTGGCCATTTCTTCGCTTTTGCCGCTTCCCTAAAAAGGCGCCTGATACTGTCGATCATCGGGCATCGCCGGCTCGCTCTCTTCCGTGTTGCCTGCGCTCAGGGACATCAACTCGCTGGGCCCAGCGCACCCATTGACGATCAGCCGAACCGCTGCACGATCGCCATAGCGGTCGGCGAGGGTTCGTTTTGAAGTTGAAACAATCGTCTGAGACTTGTCGCCGAGGTGTTCGAGCAGAATCTCAATCCGCCTGCGGTCTAATTCGGCATCGATGTCATCAATCAGAAATACCGGAAATTCATCGTAAACGTCATAATACACCAGCATTTGCGCGAGATCAAGCACGAGCAGAGCGCTCCGTTGCTGCCCCGAACTACCAAACCGCGCCATCTCATATCCATCACCCCAGATCTCAAGATCATCGCGGTGCGGACCGACCAGTGCGTGCCCGGCGGCTATTTCGTTGCGTAGGCGCAACGCAAGCCGCTCGCGCAGAAGCCCTTGATAGAGGTCAAGGTTTCCCTTCTCTTCGAGCGAAGAGCGATAGCGAATCGTCATCTCTTCGTTCTTAAAGAGTTTCGGGCGGAGCGCGTGCTGGAGTTTGGCGACGTAGCCGACCCGCGCCTCGTGAATATCAGTCCCGAGGACTGCCAACTGGTCGTTCCAGACCTCGATCAGCCGGATCAGTGGCGTCACGTCTTCAACTTCGGACGCATCACGGAGGAGCCTGTTCTTCTGTTTGAGGACGCGGTTGTATTCTGAAAGCGTCCCGAGAAAAGAGGGCAGAGTACTGACAATGCCGCGGTCGAGAAATCGTCGCCGAGCTTCAGGCCCTCCACGGACAATCTCCATTTCGTCCGCTGTGAAAGCGATCGCATCCAGAGTGCCAAGATAGCGGACGACCGCTTCGCGCTTACCGCTGACAAAGGTCTGCTTCGAGCTGTCGATGATCAGCAACTGCAGCTCCTTAAGCAGATTTCCGCGGGCAACGACGCCACGGAGCAGGCCTTCATCAGCACCGTGCCGGATCATCTCGCGCGGATGGATGGTCCGAAAAGACTTGGTTGTTGCCAGCAGGTAGATCGCTTCAAGCCAGTTGCTCTTACCCTGCGCATTTTCGCCATAGAGCACATTCAGCCCGGGAGCGAAATCGATGGCACCACTCAAATTGCGGAAGTCACGAGCTTCCAGGCGGAGGAGATTCATGGCTCACTTGCGCAAACGTTGACTAATCAAGCGGGACCTTTAGTAACGGAACATCCCAATGTGAGACGAGTATCTCGAAGCGGCGCTGCTCCTCCCGTCGAAAAGTATCCTGATCCGGGAAGAGTTGCTTGATGATCGACTCCTCGGCGGCTGCATCGTGAGCTGCGGCGAGATTCTTGAAGACGAGGGTCATCCGGTAGTCCCAGCGCCCGTCCTCGGTCGCGTGGTAGCGCGGCTTGACCGCGGAGACGGAAAGAATGCGCCCCGACTCGATCTGTTTTTTGAGTACGGGCCAGTGGTTCTTTCTGAAGAGCCTTATGAACTCGTCTGAAAAACCCCAACGGGCCTTGTAATAGTACTCAACTACATAGGGTTCTTCATCCGATCGCTGTGCGGCCTGTCCGAAGACAGCGACCGGCATCAGCAGAACAGCCAGGAGCAGGGTTATTTGCAGGGCTCTGATCATCGCTTTCTCTCTTTCTGGCGAGCGTCTTCGAGCGTCGCGAGCAGCTTCTCGTGAATTCCGCCGAAACCTCCATTAGACATGACAAGAACGACATCCCCCGGAGACAACTCCGGCACCACGCGAGCGACTATCTCATCCGCATCAGGAAGGGTCATTGCGTGCTTTCCCTGGGCGACGAGACCGGCAATCAACTCCTCGATCGAGAGTTGGTCGTCGGCCGCGATCCGAGTGGAATCGAAAAGACCCGCGATGACGACTACCTCGGCCGGAGCAAAGGCAGCGCCATACTGAGTCTGGAATACCTTCTTGCGCGCCGTCCACGTTCGAGGCTCATAGATCGCGATGATCCGTCGTCCCTGATATCGCTGAGCTGCGGCGGCAA
>JANNRD010000043.1:0-2056 GCA_031401095.1 Acidobacteriota bacterium | reverse complement strand
GCACGTCGAGGAGCTTCTCGAGACCGGTCCCTACGCAGTTGCGATCTCAGATCTGCGGCTCGAAGGCCAACACGATGTCAGTGGGCTGGAGGTCATCAACCTCATCCACCGCCGCCACCCGGATACTGTCATCGTCGTGCTGTCGGCATACAAGGCGGTTGAGGTCGAGGCCGAAGCTGCGCAACGCGGGATCGCCGCCTACCTGCGTAAGCCAAAGCCGCTTCCCGACCTGGCGCAGATTATCCTTGGTCTGCTCGCCGACCCGAAACCTGGTCGGTTCGCCAGGGGAAATTGACCAGGGAAATTTGAATGAACTCTCATCCCGGAAGTAGTGTCGTATCGTATCGGAGAAAGGTCTCCACGGAGCTGCGGTGACAGTATAGGGAGCGATGTCGATCTGTTTGGCTTGTATTGGAGGGCCAGACGGGGAAACGACACTCCTCTCGCAGGAGCGAACAGGTCGCTTCGCTCCCTATGCTGTAACTGCTGCGTCATCGAACTGGCTTCCCCCTCACAAAAAAGAGCCGAACGGCGCCCCCCCAATCCCCCAGTACTTTTCATCGCCCCCGCCTTCTCTCCCGGGGGTGTGCGCCCCCAATTCCCGTGACGGGGGATGGCAACAGACCAGGATTCCTCTTGACCCGACCCAACACCCTCAACAACTCCCACAGTGGCGCGGCCTCGTCCAGATTCTGGAGTCTCAATCTGAATCTCAGAAACTTCGAACTCCCCGCCCAACCACTCACCGGGGCTCCAAGTCTCATAACATATGTCAGTAGTTACACCTAGCGAAAAGCGCAATACATACTCAGGTGTGGCCCGCAGATTGCCTTACGAGAGGTGCATCGAATCGTCATCCACGAGTCGAAGCGGACAGAGCGGAGGTGGTCACCGAGTCCGCCGCCGATGCGGCTGGGACGATCTAATCGAGACCGACCTGGCTGGACAGGGATACAGGCGGAGGGGCGGCGTACGGCCAAGCACTCCCGAAAACCCCGAATGCAGGAGAAACCGAATAAGTCTGCTTCGGGCTGCTCGTAGAGGGCCGTAACCGCACGGCAGCTCAATCACTCTTCTCGACGAATGCGCACCACAGTTGACGAGAGAGTATCGAAAACAACAACCAACCTTTTAGAGGAGACCCAACATGTTTATCAATAGAATCAAGAGCTTCCTTACCGATGAGTCAGGACTGGAATTGACCGAGTATGCGGTCGGCGCAGCCCTCATCGCGGTTGCCTGCGTTGTCGCCTTCACACTGCTCGGAACCAACATCGCGGCCCAGATCACGAGCCTCGCGGGCGTGATTGCAGGCTAACCGGCTCGAGTCCAATGACACCGAAGAAGGCTGGCATGCTCTCCTGCCGTTTTGCAGAGTGTGCCAGCCAGTCTTCTTTCCAGGCTTCCTGCTCGTGACGGTGAGGCTCAATGTCTACCAACCTCGTGATAGTCAATGAAGCGGTCCTCATACCCCTGGCGGTGCTGATCGCCTACTACGATGTCCGGTATCGTCGTATCCCAAACGCGTTCGTTCTCGGCGCGCTGGTAAGTGGACTGGTGGTCAACACGATCGCCAACGGCCTCGACGGTCTTGTCTCGAGTGTCGCGGGGGGGGCATTGGGTTTTGGGCTCCTGCTCATCATGCGGTTCTGCGGCGCGTTAGGAGCAGGTGACGTCAAATTGTTCGGAGCGATCGGCGCGTTGATCGGCGTGCATCTTGTACCGACGACTCTATTGCTGATCGTCCTTATAGGCGGTCTGCTGGCGATCTTTTCAATGCTGCATCACGGAACAGTGCGGCAAACAATGCTCGGTGTAGGGCGAATTTTTACCAACCCCTTTCGTGGGCAAGGAAAAGCTACGGTCCAGTTGAGCACGCAGCAACCTCAGACAGTCCCCTACGGGGTCGCTATCACTCTTGGCAGTGTCATCTCTGTCGGCAGCGCCCTGGTGAATGTGTGAGATAGCGAAAACGGGCCGATTGGCCAAGGAGCGATCTCATGTTTGATAAACGACTTCTCGCGGTTCTCGCCTGTGCCATCACCTTCGGACTCTT
>JANNRD010000042.1:0-3319 GCA_031401095.1 Acidobacteriota bacterium | reverse complement strand
GGGGCGGTTCATTTGTCCGGTCGCGCGTCTCGATGAGTTCGAGCGGGCGGCCAAAGCTCATCTTGCTTACGATGCTGATGCCATCCCATGGAAGGTGAGCGTGCTCGCCGGCTCCGACATCACCTCCGATCTACTCCGCATCAATGATTTCAACCGGCGCCATACTCTTGACGCCGATGAAGGCCGTGTCTTCGTCGACACGATAGAGGTGAGGGCATCCGATGCTGAGGAGATCGAGTACATTATGGAACTGATGCATCCGACCCTGACGGTCTACATCGAGATTCCGGTCGATGGCAACGTCAACGCACTAATCGACAGTATTGCGAACGAGGGTGTTCGCGCTAAGGTTCGATCGGGAGGGACAACGCCTCAGGCCTTTCCTTCCTCGATCGACCTTGTGCGTTTCATGGCAGCGTGCGTTCGAGCTGGGGTCGGCTTCAAAGCGACGGCGGGTTTGCATCATCCACTTCGGTCGGTTCAGCCTCTGACGTACGAACCAGACAGTGTTCTTGGATTGATGCATGGGTTTCTCAATCTTTTTCTTGCCGCCGCCTGGCTGCATTCGGGGCTGGCGGAGGATGAGGCCATTGAGCTACTCGAAGAGACCTCGGGCTCGAACATAGTCTTTGATGAGAAGGGAGTGACCTGGCGCGGGCGCAACCTGACCAACGAGACGCTGACGACGACCCGGCGAAGTTGCGCCATCGGCTTTGGCTCGTGCTCATTGACGGAGCCTCTTCAAGACCTGCGTGCACTCGGACTCCGATGAGCGAGATTAATTCCACACATGCCGTTGATCTTCGCAGCTGGGTCACGTCCGCGAGCCGGACCGGCGGCGACTTCCCGATTCAGAATCTGCCTTTTGGAGTGTTCACTCAACGTGGCAGGAGCGTGTTGCCGCGTATCGGAGTGGCCATCGGCGATCAGATTCTTGATCTTTCGATTTGCAAGCAAGCTGGCCTGCTGGACCGCCTGGAACCGACAACGGTCGAGGCTGTGGCTTCGTCGTCGCTCAATCAACTAATGGCGCTTGGGCCGGAGGCGTGTTCTGACCTGCGTGCACGCCTCAGCAGTTTGCTGACCGCGGACAATCCTGAGCTGCGCGATGACGAGATCACGCGCACACAAGCCCTTGTTGCGAGCTCTGCTGTCCAGATGTGTCTACCGGCCGAGGTCGGCGACTACACCGATTTCTATGCCTCGGCATTCCACGCCTTCAATATTGGAAGCATGTTCCGCCCGGACAATCCGCTGCTCCCGAACTACAAGTACCTTCCTGTCGGCTATCACGGTCGCGCATCGTCGATCGTCGTCGGCGGAACCGCGGTGCGGCGACCTTGCGGGCAGACGACGATCAAGGAAAGCGGGCCACCGGGCTTCGGTGAGAGCAAACAACTGGATTACGAACTCGAGATTGGTGTTTTTGTCGGGCGCGGCAATCGACTGGGAAGGCGAATTCCGATCGAGCAAGCCGGGGAGCACATCTTCGGATTGTGTCTTGTCAATGACTGGTCGGCCCGCGATATTCAGCGCTGGGAGTATCAGCCACTCGGTCCGTTTCTGGCCAAGAGCTTTGCAACGTCGGTCTCGCCGTGGATCGTCACCCTTGAGGCGCTGGCGCCGTTTCGTGTTCCGGCACTTGTCCGGGCAGAAGGTGACCCCGGTCCAATGCCACACCTTTTCTCGCAAGCCGATCAGGTTGAGGGTGGCATTGACTTGACCCTGGAAGTATCGCTGACAAGTGAGCAAATGCGCGAGCGAGGGCTTGAGCCAATGCTTCTCAGCCGCGGCAATTTCAGGGAAATGTACTGGACGATTGCGCAGATGCTAACGCACCAAACCAGTAATGGCTGCAACCTGCGAGCGGGTGATCTGATGGCAAGTGGAACAGTCTCAGGGCCGACCAGGGATTCGCGCGGCTGTCTGCTGGAGCTCACCTGGCGCGGGACTGACCCCGTTTCCCTTCCGACCGGCGAGACGCGACGCTTTCTGAATGACGGTGACGAGGTCATTCTGCGCGGCTACTGCGAGCGCGCGGATGCAATCCGCATCGGGTTCGGCGAATGTCGCGGTGTGGTCATGCCTGTCTTGTGATAGTCGGTACCGACACGGAACGGAATGGTGCATAGCCTTCGGGCACTCTTCGACTGCTACGCCGCCGCGCATAAGTTGTTTTGACGCTCGCATTCGTGGCATTAGGGTCTTGTCTTCTGGCTTGTCCGCTTGGGTCTTTGCCAGACTCTACGCCGAGTACGCACGGAGCATTTGTCACCTTGACAAAGCCGGATTTCAGCGTAGGCTGTGCTCGATTCTGATCGATATCGGATTCGGCGAAGCCACCTCCCACAGAGAGCAACCAACTGAAGGCCATGAGGCCCTGCGGCCGCTAAAACCAGCCCGGCGGTGCCCGCGCCCTCGCCGGTGAGTATGACCATCACGTGGCTTCCGATCTGTCAGGGGGAGTATCGGAACGTGCGCGGGCAAGCGCAGCGCAACCCAAGCTGCTTGATCGATTGCGCGAGGCGTTGCGTTCACGTCATTATAGTCATCGGCCCGAAGAGACTTATTGCAACTGGGTCAAGCGTTTCATTTTCTTTCACAACGTCCGCAACCCAGCGGAGATGGCCGAAACGGAGATCAATGCGTTTCTGACGCATCTCGCGGTTAAGGAGAAGGTCAGCTCTTCAACCCAGAATCAGGCACTATCAGCGCTCCTGTTCCTTTATCGGCACGTGCTGGGCCGTCAGATCGGCGACTTGGGTGAGGTCATCCGAGCTCGCAAGTCCCAGCGACTGCCAGTAGTCATGACACGCGAAGAGGTGAGGGCCGTTCTGAGCCGGTTGAAGGGCGAGCACTGGTTGATGGGAACGCTGATGTACGGAACCGGAATGCGCTTGATGGAATGTTTGCGATTACGTGTCAAGGACCTCGACTTCGGTTCTAATCAAGTTGCAGTTCGCGAGGGCAAAGGGGACAAAGATCGAATTACGATGCTGCCCGAAATTGTCAGAGTAAGACTGAAAGAACAACTCGACCGTGTGAAGAAGATGCACGCGCGTGATTTCGCTGATGGCTATGGCCGAGTGCAGATGCCCTATGCGCTCGCACGGAAATATCCAAACGCCTCGTCGGAATGGGGTTGGCAGTTCGTGTTTCCGCAAATGAAGCGGTGGGTTAATGCGCGAACCGGAGAGCAAGGGCGGCATCACGTGGACGAATCGATCTTTGGAAAAGCAATTGCGGCCGCGGTACGTGAAGTCGGGATAACCAAACACGCGACATCGCACACGTTTCGTCATTCCTTCGCGACGCACCT
>JANNRD010000041.1:0-2069 GCA_031401095.1 Acidobacteriota bacterium | reverse complement strand
GACCATTTCAACTTGGCGCGTGGGGCGAGAACTGGCATCGGAATCACCATGCCGATGCGAATGCGGCACGCTTCGGACGCAAATGGTGGCAAACCGACATCGGCTGGTATGTCATCTGTGGGCTCAAGGCTCTGGGTTTGGCAACGGGTATCAAGGCACCGCGACAGGAGCGAAAGTCTGCGCAGAGTGTGCTCCCCGAATGAGCAGCTCAGCCCCGCGTGGGACGGAGGTTGGGACAGCCATGAAGGTACTGCTCGTCTATCCCGAGTTTCCTGAGACCTACTGGAGCTTTAGCCATGCACTGTCGCTGGAAGGCAAGCGCTCGGCCTTTCCGCCCCTTGGTCTCCTGACTGTTTCGTCCCTGCTGCCGCACGCCTGGGAGCGACGCCTGGTCGACCTCAATATCGAGCCGTTGAAACAAGCTGATATCGATTGGGCCGACATTGTTTTCGCCAGCGCGATGATTGTGCAGAAGGAGTCCCTCAACCGGGTGATACAGATCTGCCGTAATCGCGGTAGGCGCGTTGTTGTTGGGGGGCCGTTCGTGACGACCGGGGCTGAGCACGTCATCGGCGCGGATCACATTTTTCTCGGTGAGGCGGAGTCGACCTTGCCGCAGTTTGTCATCGATCTCGAACGGGGTGAGGCGAAACCCGTCTATCAGGCGCCAGAGAGACCAGCGCTGTCGACGGCTCCGGTGCCGGACTTCAAGCTTGTCGACATGAGGCGATACAGCGCGATGTCGGTGCAGTTTTCGCGCGGCTGCCCATTCCAATGCGAGTTCTGCGACATTATCGAGATCTACGGACGCGTCCCTCGTACCAAGAGCAATGAGCAGATGTTGGCAGAACTGGATGCGCTCAAGGGCCTTGGCTGGCGCGGTATGGTGTTTATCGTTGATGACAACTTCATTGGCAACAAACGGCGTGTCAAAACGCTGCTCCCGGCTCTCGCTGACTGGTCCGAACGGCACCATCATCCGTTCTCTTTCCTGACTGAAGCCAGCGTTAATCTTGCCGAAGACGACGATCTGCTTGAGGGGATGAGAAACGCGCGCTTTCGACGTGTCTTTCTCGGGATCGAAACGCCCGACAAGGCCAGTCTCAAGGAGGCTCAGAAGGGACAGAACACACGAGGTGATCTGCAGGACTCGGTGAGGAGGATCCAAAGCTATGGGATGGAAGTCATGGCCGGCTTTATCGTTGGCTTTGATAGCGACCCCGAAGACATCTTTGAGCAACAGATTGAGTTCATCCGCGAAAGTGCGATACCGCTCGCAATGGTTGGACTACTGACCGCGCTTCCGGAAACCCAGCTCTGGCGACGGCTCGAACGTGAGGGGCGCCTCCTCGGTGAGAGCACTGGCAATAATACAGATGGCTCGTTGAATTTCGTCCCGAGGATGAGTTCCGCCCGTCTCCTCGAAGGCTACCAGTCGATCGTGCGCAGCATATACAGTCCGCGGGAATTCTACGCAAGGTCACTGAATTGCCTCGAACGAGTGGTGACCGCGACCCGCGAGCCCCGGCGTGGCGGACTTGGCAGCGACATCGTGACTCTTGGTCGCGTGCTGCTTGCTCTTGGCGTGCGCGATTCGTCACGCCGTGAATTCTGGCGATTTATGGCAAGCGCGCTATCCCAACATCGGGAGAAATTTGCAGAGGCCGTCAGACTGGCTGCGATGGGGTACCACTTTCGGAGAGTGTCCGAAGCGGAGAACAGGACGGCCTAGAGACAACGCACCATCGCTGTCGGGCTCCGCGTGAGGATATCGAGACAATCACCATTACTCAACACAACCATTCGCGAAGGCGAGAGAGAAGAATCACATGAAGGCGATGATAGTCGAAAACAAGTATCGGAGAGTCCTCGTTGCTTCCCAAAGAGCCAAGCAGATTCAGAAGGGTGCGCGTCCGCTGGTTCAGATTCCGGGGATGAGAGCGACGAGGATCGCGCTTGAGGAGATCGAGCGGGGGCTGATCGCGTACGAAATATTGGACATTCCGATTGAGAATATCTAGCGAGGCTCGCCTCAGACCGACAAGTTTTAAGGGCCTTCAGATCGCAAC
>JANNRD010000040.1:0-15926 GCA_031401095.1 Acidobacteriota bacterium | reverse complement strand
CATCGAACTTGCCATAACGCCAGAGAGCATATCCGTAGTTGAATCTGTAGGTTTGGTCGTAGGGGCTGTTTGCGACCGCCTGCCGGAGCAGTCTTAACGCCTCGTCCTGGTTTCCGAGTGCAACCATGACCGAACCTGCGTTGTTCCACACCTCGAGCATCGGAAGTGGTTTGAGCAACTTCTCAAAGGAAGCAAGCGCACCACGGAAGTCGTTGGTCTGCGCCAGGGAAACGCCACCAAAAAAGAGGCTCTCAAGGTAATGTGGATCAGTCGCCGTCAGCCGCGAGAATTCCTTCGCCGCCGCAGCGTGGTTCTTCTGATTGTAGTAGAGCAGCCCGAGCTGAAAGATTCCATCGGCAAAATTACCCGCTCCACCTCCCGTTGCGTAATCCTCAATGGCACGCTTGAGAAAATTCTCGCTGAGCTTTGGATTTGGAGTCTGAACTCCCTTGACGAAGCTCTCGTAGGCCCTCGCCGGCGTCGACGTTGCGCGGCGCACGAGCTGGTCCTTTGAGTAGGTCAGCAAGGGATTGCGTTCATAGAGAATGCTCCATGACAACTGACCCTGCATCTCCTGCAGCTTGCCGAGGACTCCGCTCAGGTTGAAGACCTTGTTTGCTACCAGACGTCCTTCCCGGGTCTCGATTAGTCGCGCTTTGATGGCAATCGTTGTTCTCTTGGTATCGCCGCCAATGTCGTAGGTGCCAATCACGGCGAGGTTGGCTTGCGCTGCCTCCGCGATTCGAATCATCGCTGCCCGCGTCAGAAGATCACTCGACCGCAATCCAAGTCGCTCGTAGGCTAGATTGCGTTCATCGGGGCTGATCGCGGTCATGCCCGGCGCATCAAGGAGATTTGCAAGTGTGATAGCGAAGCTCTCACCGATCCAATTGTACTCAGCTTTGCCCGACTCATTCTCGAATGGCATCGTTAGAACAACGTCGGAAGCCGGTACCCGCGTCGCAGCGGCAGTAACAAACAATAGCGTCAGACCCAAAAACACAACCCTGGTAAAACTCATAGACTTTAAGTCTACTAATAACCGCGATGCGGATCAAACGCGAATGCCTAGTGCAGGTAGCAGAGCCGGAAAGGAAAGGCTCACGCGAAGACGCAAAAGCGCGAAGGGGGATCGGCAATCTTCGTTGTTGCAAACCCCCTTCGCGTCTTCGCGGCTTCGCGTGAGCCTCTTCGATCCTAGTCGGCGTCGGGCTTCTTCGTTGGTGGCGCACTTCGCGCGGGCGCGGAACCCTCTCGAGACCGCTCCGGCGAAGGTTGTGCCTGCCTCTCTTGAGAAGGTTGAGCCTGCCGCTCGGGTCGCGGTGGGGGTGGCGGCGAAGACGGCCGAGGAGTGCCCTCCGGTCGCTCAATCCGGCGCGGCTCTTCGCTTCTCGAAGGGGCCGGCCTTTCGATTCTCGGCGGTGCGGCCGGCTGCTCGACTCTCCTCGGCGCTTCGCTGCGCGCTGGTGCGGGCGCGCTCTGTTCACGTCGTGGCCCGGCCGCTCCGGCCGCAGCCCCGCTCTGAGTCGATCGAGTCGGGGGAAGCGGCCTTTCGGCCGGTGTGAACTCGACGGCTCTCGAGGGCCGCGCAATTCGTTCGCCCCCTGACGAAGTCGAAGCAGCCGATCCACTCCCTGCCTCGCCCGCTCTCGCTGGCATCTCACCAACTGGCCGCGATCGGCCCGATGTCTCACGCGTCGGTCGCGAGCCTTCGGTTTGAACGGTACCGCTGGTCTCGACTGTTGTCGGGACCGGGCTCCTCCGAACGACTACGGGCGCATTCAGGTCGCGGCCCGTCGAAGAGCGTGGAATCTGGACAGCCTTCGGCGCTTCAACGTCCTTCGGCTTGAACTGGTCGAGCTGAACTGGAAGCACCTCGACCGAACGACCCGCACCGGCCCTTGACGGTTCAGCGACGACATTCCGGACAAGTACCCGGGCCCGGTCAAAATCTCTTCCTTCGACACCGCTGACACCTCCCGGCGCAGTGTAGTTCCGCAGCATACTGGCTCGCTCAATCAAGACCGGTCCGCGACCGCCTGCCACCGATCCCCGCGGGTGTTCCCCGGGGCCCAACGGTACCCAACCGATCCAGTCGTACGCGCCATCGCGATACCCACGGCGATACCCATCGGAAAACCCGTCACGATAGCCGCCGCGTGAACCATAGAAAGCCACCAGCGCTGGGGACCATGACCAACCAAACGAGCCACCAAAGGAGACTTGAGGCACCCAGCACCAGCGATTGCTCCAATACGCCCAACGACCGTAGTGGTACGGAACCCAGCCCCACGGTTCGTAGCCAATCCAAGTCCAGCCATAGGAGGAATACCAGCGCCAGCTACCTGTCCGATATGGAGCCCAGCCGGCCGCTACGATCCGCGGCGACCAGACCCATCCGTAGCCGGGCGCCTCGTACCAGTCTCCATGGAGATCGAGGTCGTAGACTCCAGGAATGGAAGCAGGCACGTGACGAATGCTCCGGTACTCAGCCCGTGCAAAAAGCTCTTCATCGCGCCGTTCATTCCAGCGATCCCAATCGTCCTTGTCATCAAGTTTACGAACCTGGTAGAGGGTCGAATCGGCGCCTTCGACAATGATCCGGCGGCCTTCCTTGACTGGAATGGTGCCAAGCTCCTTGTTGAAGACCTCGGCCGCACCTCGTCGGACGATAAGCTCCGTGGTGCCGTCGGGTGCGACGTTGATGCGATAGTTGCCTTCGCGCAGCAGAGTAATCGCGACAACGGGTGAGTCAACCTCGAAGTAGATCGGTTGATCGTTGTCCGCTTCGCTCGCGTCGACCGTTTGGAGCTTGCGCCGGTCGAGGTTCCCGATGCGGAACGTCGCGGTACCAATCGACAACGCGAACTGCATTGTCGCGTTGTTGAACTGAGCCAGTTTGAGATTAGTGTCCAGACTTAACCGAACGAGGTTGCCCCCGGTCAGCTGGATCTCGCTCCGTCCGTTACTACCGGTGTAGACCTGGTCATTTTCGTCGAGCGGAAGATTGGCTGTTGCTTCAAACCACTCGTCGCGTTTGTCCTGAGCCCGTCGAAAATTGACGTCTCCTTCAACGAGGCTGACGCGGGCAACCCGAATCACCCGCTCCTGAGCCATGATCGAAAAAGGTGTCAATATCAGGAGCGCCAGAAGTGTCAGGAACAATCCGATGCTGAATAGCGAACGCCAACTGCGATCCGGGGAGAAAGGGGCTGGAGCAAGTTCGTTCATGATGTGTCCTCCGCGGTGTCTGTCTTCTGATACTTGACCCGCCAATTGCGCGTCACACGCTTTCGAGCCACGCTAGTTGCCAATTGTAGAGGCAAATCTCATGCCGAAGCTCATTATCTTTAACTAATTGATTCTACTGGGGCGGCGAAATGAGAGCGAAGGTAAGTGCACCAAATGGAATGGCGGCACAAACTAAAGGGTGCGGCCGGTTTGCTTGCCTCCTGTCTCCAGGATCACGTAGTCTTAGGGAACCGGGGGACGATATGAGCCGCAAAGAGAGATTCGAGCGTGCACGAGAGTTGCTGCGGAAGGAGCGGCACGGAGTGCTGAGTACGCTATCACAGACACTGGACGGGTGGCCGTTCGCTTCACTGACGCCGTATGCCTTTGCCGATTCCGGCGAGCCAATCATTCTGACAAGCACACTTGCAGAGCACACAAGGAATATCTATTCCGACCCTCGAGTCAGCCTCTTCATTCTGGACTCAGAGGCGCTGCATAATCCTCAGGCGGGCGCCCGATTGACAGTCATGGGCCTGGCCGACGCGGTCGAAGGAGCAGCGATTGAGGATGCTCGGAGGCGCTATCTGGCGCGCTTTCCGCAATCCGAGTCTCTCTTCCAGATGGCAGACTTTACCCTTTTCAAACTGAGTATCGAGCGCGTCCGCTTTATCGGAGGCTTCGGGGACATGTGCTGGATCAACCCCTCGGAGTTCCTTCCCGAATAACGCCGCCAGACTTGGAACTTGGCCAACTCGCTGGGCCCAATGGCGTAGCCGATGCGCCCGAAGGAGCGCCCACCAGAATCGCGGAAGAGGCTTGAAAAATTGCGCTAGTTGGCCGCCAAACCACGTTGCGAAGCCCTTTCAGCTCGCACGAGTCGCATGCCAATCGCACACCCGATGATCGCCATGACGACGCCCGCGACGACATCGACGACATAGTGATACCTGCCATAGACCGTCGCGATGCAGATCGCGATAACCAGCGGCAGGAGCAGATAGCCGACCTGTCGGGCATGACGCCACGCGCAAATGAGAACCACAACAGAGCCGGAAACGTGAGCGCTTGGGAAGGCCCCCCCATGAACGCGACCGTACCGCTCGATCCAGTTGATCAGTGCGCTGAACGGACCAACGGTTGGCTCCACCGCCTGCAGGCTCTTCAAAGTGTGATACGGACTCTCGATGGGAAAAAAGACAAAGATCAGATAGCCGAGATAGTAGGCGACACACGTCGAGACAACGAGTATCTGGAAAGGTGTCCGCTCCCCGCGGCGCCAGAAATACGCGGCCAGCCCGAGCGTCAAGACAAGATATGACGTATACGCAAGTTGCAAAATCTCTGTTCCCCAGAAACTGTGGTATTGCTCTATCCAGACCGTCGGATGCACACCAAAGAGACTGTATTCCGCGCTCATCAGCCAGTCATCAAACCAGCCCGCGTGGATGGCATGAACGATCAAGCCGATCTCCTCGAAGAAGAACCCGAAGAGCAGGATTGGGTACCAGTTCGCGATGATCTCGGCGAGTCGACTTCCGTTGCGGCGAAGCCCGGCGAGGAGACCAATCATAATGATCAGAACAACATGGATCGCTGCAATTGCCGCCCAATGTCTCACCTGCTCGTAGCGCACAACCACGAGCGCCACGACAAACAAAAGGTACGCCGCCGTTAGCCGGTCGACTATCGAGAGAGTGTCATAGACACTCCTCACGCTCGACCCAGGACGCAAGAAGACTCCTCCGTCGTGGCGATCAGGACAATGCCGTTTGCCTTCCATCAGCGGCCGACTCCATTGGCCAACTCGAGATCTCTCGGGGGAAGAGGGGGCCCGGTCGCAAAGTCCTCGATCATCCAGCCCTGGGTGACGGCAAGTTGCCGGAGTCTTCGATCCGGGTTGGTCGCGATGGGATAGCCGATCCTCTCAAGCAGATGTCGATCGCTGTAGTGATTGGCGTAGGCGAAGGAAACCTGCGGATCAAACCCAAACTTTCGCCTGAGCTCACGGAGCCGTGCGACCTTGCCTTCTCCAAATGGATGCGTTCCAACGATCCTGCCGGTGTACTGCTGCGCTGCTGTTTCAAGGTTTGTTCCGCTCACGGCCCGGACCCCAAGTCGGTCCGCGAGCGGAGCGAGCAGCAGATCGAGAGTGCCGGAAATGAGCGCGACTTCGTGACCTGATGCCTGGTGCCAACGAAGCCGCATGAGCGCGGCCGGAAGTAGTCGCGACTCGATTTCCCTATCAAAACAGGATCGAGCAAGAACGGTCAACCGGTGCTGATCCTTCCCACGTAGGTAGCTCTTGTTTGCGACCCAGGTGATGCCATCAAGCGCGCCGCGCATAAAGCGGGCCAGTTCGGGCGACCGAAGTTCGCCGTGGCGAACCAAAAACTTGACGAACGTGCGCTCGAGCGAGGCGCCAGTGACAAGCGTTCCATCGACATCGAAAACAGCGGCAGTCTTTGCGTTGTTCATTGGCTCACTCCTCAACTAGGCTTTGGCATTGCCGGGCTCTTGCCAAAGAAACGCATTCCTTCAATGATGACTGGGATCCCGCGCAGCAGACAGAAGACGACGGTGATCAGTGCCAACGCAATCGCGCTCATGTAAAGGCCGCGAACCCAACCGGCCGCCAGCGCGGCGCGCCAGGCTGGGAATTCAGCGAGAGCGAGATGTGCACCCATGGCAAAGAAGGCCGAGCACTTGACGATGCCGTACGCGACCCGGCTGGCTCGTGAACTCGCCAGCATTCGCCCCCATCTCGACCGCATCATCGTCTTCTCTCCAAAGGCAGTCTGCCCTTGCTTGTAAGCGATCGCGCGCAGAAAATCGGTCAGGCCGCCGCGCGCAATGACGATGGTTGGAATCCAGAATGAGATGAGACCCGCGGAAGCAAAGAAGATCCAGTAGACGCTCTCGACGATGCGGTCGGCCGCAATATCGAATGCGGCACCCGCGTCCGAGGTCAGCCGCCAACGGCGCGCAACAAAACCGTCAGCCGCGTCCAGCCCGAGAGTCATGATGAGGAGGGGGAGCGCCACCAGGCTCGCGCATGAACCGAAGCTAAAGAGGCCGATTGAAACAAATGCAAGCGCTAGTCGAACTAGAGTGATCTGATTTGGAGAGAGCATCTCTCACTCCTTTCTCTTTTTTTTGGACCATCTGGAAGCGACCATCTGGCCACCCCAGGAACCATCAATCCGACGATCGATGATGGGATCGTCTGTACTTGCTAGTACAAGAGTCGTGCCATCTGCATCTTGACGGAGTCTTGTGCGACGAAATGCTCCTGTGGTTGAACTTGCTGAAGAGCCACACTTCTTGACAGTCAGATGGTGGTGCCTGATTTTTCTTTCGGCTGATGTCTTTTCTCAGCGGCGAACTTTGGCCTCACCGCAGAACTTTGGCCGCTGGTGGACGTATGAGGGTTTATGCAGAAAGAGAAGGATTCGCTCAAGTTTCTCCTCGCGGCTTCCGCTCTCACTGTCGCGCTCTGGTTTATTCCTTACGCCTCTTTTGCAGTCTATCCGTTTCGACTTTTCGTGACGTTTATTCACGAGGGCGGACACGCTCTCGCAACTCTCGCGACACTTGGTTCAGTTGAGCGAGTAGTGATTCACTCGAATGGCAGTGGTGAGACGTACTCGGTCGGTGGGTTGCAGTTGTTGATCGCAAACGCGGGGTATCTGGCGAGCACGCTCTTTGGCGCGGGCCTCCTTGTCCTTTGTCGGCGCGGCCGCAATGCTCGCGCAGCTCTCGCGGTCACGGCAGCGGCCATTTTTGCGCTCACGGTTTTCTTTGCTGGCAACCCCTTTGGCTGGCTCGCGGGTATCGTCCTCGCGATTGGGTTGGCGCTTTTCGCATCAACCGCGAACGTTCGCGTTGCCCATTTCTTTCTCAGTTTCCTCGCGATTCAATGCTGTCTCAACGCGCTTTTTGATCTGCGAACAGTCCTCCTCATCTCGACGCTCACCAACTCGCCAAGCGATGCGTTCAACCTCGAACGATTGACCCATGTACCGGCTCTCATTTGGGCATCCGTTTGGGTGGTCGCTTCAGCAGTTGTGCTTTGGATTGCTCTCCGGACATATGTCCGCGGTGGAGGGACAAAGCCGATCGCACTTGCGCTTCCCTGGCAATCCTCCACTCGCACTCGGAGTAAGGCTTCCTGACTCCCGGGAAACACCAAAGCCCGCTACGCGACGAATTGGCAGTCAGCCCCGGGTGGGAGTCTTCGTTTGGATGTAGTAATATTGGAACCACGCTGGCGCTTCACCGTTGATACATCGTGAAGACGGCCAGATCTACATTGGTCGTCATGTGAATATGGAGTGCTTATGATGCAAAGACGCGCGAAGCGACGCCTTGAGGCTGGATTCTCGCTGATCGAACTCTTGATCGCGATTACGATCATCGGCATTATGGCCGCAGTCGCGATTCCAAACCTGCTCAGATATCTCAAGACGAGCCGTGAAACGGCTGCGATTGAGACGCTGCAGAATATTCATAAGAGTCAGGCTCAGT
Organism: Acidobacteriota bacterium; assembly: GCA_031401095.1. Lineage (GTDB taxonomy): Bacteria > Acidobacteriota > Blastocatellia > RBC074 > RBC074 > JANNRD01. The sequence goes on along the minus strand of JANNRD010000040.1, from coordinate 8,168 downwards.
TCAATGGCGTTCGTGGGCGGTTTGCCTCGCTCAAGGAGCTGGCTGATGATGACCTTCTCGAGAGTAGTTATGCATCCGGGCTGCCGATCAATGGTTTTATTTATACCGATTCAGACGTCACCGCCGACACCTACTGCGTCCACGCCGACCGCCAGAGCGACACCACCGCGAACCGCGACTTCAACATTGCCGAACGCGGTGTCGTCCACTACGTTGAGTCCAAGACAAGAGCAACGATCGCCCGTGGTGAAGGCACACCGCTCGCCACCGCCGGCATCGGCGCGCCCAGCGCGCAACAGCCGGCCGAGGAGAAAAAGTAGCCCCCCCTCAATCACTTTCCGGCTAGAATTTTGCCGCCGCGGTGCTCCATCCCGGCGGCAGTCCAATTTTTCCCGCCTTTACTGAGATCGCCCCGCCAAACTATAATCTACGCTTAGTGTGCAATTTCCGGCCGAAACAGCGTTCTGGAAGCCGGAGCGGGCAGAAAGCCGGAGCGAATGTTTGATCGAGAGGTAAGATGAAGAAGTGGCGTTTAGTGGTTCGGGTTCTGGTTTCTCTCCTCCTTCTCGGAGCTAGCGGCTCCGGCACTCTTAGCTTGCAGGCGATCGGGCAGCAAGCACCTTCGCAGGGCGGCAAGAAGACACCGGCGGCGGAGAAACAGGACCCTCAGGATCCTGGTCAGATCATCACCGAAACGACCAACGTCCGCCTTGCTGTCTCGATCGTCGACAAAAACGGCAGATTCATCATCAATCTGAAACAGACCGACTTTCAGATTTACGAAGACGGTGTCCTTCAAAAAATCGAGTTCTTCCGGCCGGAGAGCGATCTGCCACTCGATGCTGCGGTCCTGATGGACACTTCTAACAGCGTCAAGCCTAAGCTCAAGTTCGAGAAGGACGCCGCGGTTTCGTTCCTCTACACAATGCTTCAGTCGCGCCGCGATCGCGCCCTCTTCGCGACCTTCGATTCCGAGATCGAGCTGCACCAGGACCTGACTAACCGGATCGACCTGCTGTCGCAGGCGATCGACAAGGTCCGGGCTCGTGGCGAAACGCGGCTCTACGACGCCGTCTACTCGGTTTGTGAAGAAAAGATGTTCGCGACAACCGGCCGGCGTCGGGCGATGATCATCATCACTGATGGAGAAGATACGGTCAGCGAACATTCGCTGAAAGATGCGATCGACATTGCGCAGCGCTCAGAGACGACCATCTTCGTCATCAGTACCAAGGCAGGCGGCTTCTTTGGAGTCGAAGCAGGCACAGTCGACCGCCGCGAAGACAAGGACATGAGGAAACTGGCAGAAGAGACCGGCGGGCGAGCTTTCTTCACTGGACAGGTGATCGAGCTCGAGCGCAGCTTTTCGGCAATCGCCAAAGAGTTGCGAAGTCAGTATCTGATCGCCTATTCACCGACAAACGAGAAGTTTGACGGTAAGTTCCGTGCAGTTGAGGTACGCTTGCTCGAAGACAAGGATCTCAAGATTCGCGCGAAGAAGGGCTATACGGCCGTACCTCGGACAGTATCGGCCAAACAGTAAGTCTGCAAACAATAGAAGTTGACTGCGGCCCACCCCCCTGGAGACGCAGGCGATTTATGCTCCGGGTGAGGGATGGCCATGATTTTCAAGCAGTATTCCCGCCTCGCGGCCGCCGGACTCAGTTCCGTTGCATTGACTGCGGCGATCGTCTTTTTCCCAACTGGAAATGCCGCCAGCGCGCAGCAGGAAAAGACCAAACAGCTGCCTCCGAAAGAGGGTCCGCAGAAGTCCGGCCAGAAGCCCGCGCAAAAGCCGGGCGAGGAAGAAGGCCAGACGATCCGTCTCGGCACTCAACTCGTCAATGTCCTCTTCAGCGTCAACGACAAACAGAACCGATACATCAACGACCTCGTCAAGGAGGATGTCGCGATTTTTGAAGACGGAAAGCCGCAGGAGGTTTTCATCTTCAAACGCGAGACGGACCTTCCCCTGACCATGGCGCTCCTGATTGATACCAGCGGGAGCGAGCAACACACCCTCCCGCGACTGAAGGACGCCGGCAGCCACTTCATCGATTCGGTCATCAGGGCCGGAAAGGACACAGCTGCGGTCGTGCAGTTCGAAGGAGAAGCTACTCTGCTCCAGGGACTGACATCGAACCCGGGTCGTCTCAAGAAGGCTCTCGAAGAGGTGGCCTACATCGCTCCCCCACCAAGCGGAGTCTTCGGTGGACCGACTCCCCCAATCAATGGCGGGTCCCGGCAGGGCGGCACTTCGATGTATGACGCGATCATCGCGACCTCAGCCGACCTTCTTGCGAGGGAACCCGGGCGAAAGACAATCATTCTGATCACGGACGGTGAGGATACGACCAGCCGCAAGAAGATCGGAGACGCGATCGACGATGCCTTGCGTGCGGAAGTTGTCATCTACGCGATCGGCATTGGCGATCCAGGGTACGGCGGTATCAATGAGGGAGTGCTCAAGAAACTCTGCGAGTCAACAGGTGGCCGAGCCTTCTTTCCACAAGGAGCCCGCGATCTCGACCGCGCATTCACTCAACTAGAGCAGGACCTGCGACAGCAGTACCTTCTCGCCTACGAACCATCAAACGAGGCCAGCGATGGCGCCTTCAGGAAGATCGAAGTGCGCGTCCAGACCCGCAAGGAACTCAAGGTCCGTCATCGGCGGGGATACTACTCTCCAAAGGGCTGACCCTGTTCGTGAGCGCCTCTATGGACACCGCCTCTCCCGCGCGTCTCACCCGAGCGGACGCACACGATTGGAAGATCGACTACTTTCTCTGGGTGCCCTTGCTCCTCGCCTCGTGGCGTCTCGCCTGGAAGTTTCAGGACCCATTCATCTCAGATTGGGACGGCTTTGACTATACGGTCTACGCCGTCCAGAACCTGCCCTCACCGCTCGGCTTGGGTCGAGCTCTATTTCTTGGCTACAACCACGTTCTCTGGGAGACCGTTCACCGTCTCTTCGGGGTTCCGCTCGAGCAGGCCTATCTCGTCTTCCGGTACGGTGTCATCGCACAGGCCGGTCCAGCGACGGTCGGAGTCTATGCGTTATGCAAGGAACTGACAGCGAGCCGACTGGCTGCTGCGCTTTCAGCGTCGATGATTGCCTTGTCGCCGTTCTTTGTCACGTACAGCGGGCGGATCATGAGCGAGATTCCCGCGTTCCTGCTGCTTGCCTGGTCACTCTGGTGGATGTTTCGAGCGCTTCGCACCGAGAACAGAAATGGTTTTCTCCTCGGCGCGCTACTCGTCGGTGTCAGTGCGAACATGCGTGAATTTGCGGTCTTCTATCTCTGGCTGATTCCCTTTGCCGCGCGTCTCGAGGGGGTCCGATGGGGGATATCTCTGCTGGCGCTTGGCCTGGCCATCACGGGTGCGCTCAGCGGGGGGATATTCTGGGCGCTCTACCTTCCTGACTACTATCTGCCAGCCGTCACGAAGTGGTGGATTCTCAGTGCGAAGGAGCGGCGCATCCACAACGTCACTCTGGAGAACTTCCGGTTTCTGAGGACGTTTGCGTATCAATGCTCTTGCGCGGTGACGCTCGTCGCGCCTTTTGCACTCGTCTGGCTCGCGAGGCAGCGGGAGAGGCGCGCCCTTTGGCTGCTTGGCGTTGCAGGCTTGCTCGCGAATCTCGTCCTGCTTGCCAACCACGATCTCTCGGTCAACCCGCGATACGTGTTGACGGGAATGCTGGGTCTGGCCGCCGTCAGCGGGTGGGCGCTGGCAGAATTGTGGCGAAAGCGCGCCGAACTCGCAGGAGGCGTTCTGATTGTTCTCGCCTTCCTGACCGCCGGGGTCTTTGTTCAGTTTGGAAAAGACAACTACGACCAGTTCTGGAACGCCCGAGACTCGCGCAGATATCTCTCGCGAATCGACTACCTGCCACTGAACTCAGTCTTCATCGTCGGTGCGAGGACGCCGCTTGTCAATTTCTACGTTAGTCTCGGGGCGCGGCCAGACTGGCAAACAATTCAAGCTGGTTCAGGGTGGCCAGATGAGCGACTGGGCTCCGTCATCGATGGTCATCTGGCCGCCGGCCGCCCCGTCTTTGTCGATTTCGACCGGGACATCTGGCAGGTCGGAGAACGGCAGGCCAGACGGGAAGAGATCGGGCTCGAAATGATCAGACGCGACTGCCAGCTCGAGCTGGTGCACGACAGCCTCTACCGCATTCTCCAGCGGCGCTCCCCGAAGATGACTTCGGCTGGGCGGCCTAAATGACGGAGCGCTCGGCGGGCAGGGTCTGACTGTCGAACACCTTGCCCGCGTCGGTGGCTCAGGCTATGCTAGAGGGCACTCAAAGTGGGACGAGGAAGGACAACGACTTATGGGTTCTGTGAAGGGGAAGAACAAGGCGATCGTCGGGACGCCCGGCTTCTGGACGCCGACACGTGTCGGGGTCACCGCGGCGGTCGCGATCCTCGTCGCCATCGTGGGTTCGACAGTGTTTCGAGGTACTACCACCACGCCGCCAGTCGCGACACCTCAAGCGCCAACCGCGCGCGCGTCTGGCCGACCCGCGCCGCTGACCACACTTCGACCCGAAACGATGGGGGCGAGTATCGAGATGCTCTCTGGCGATCCCGTACGCTTATCTGATTATGCCGGCAAAGTTGTGGTCGTGGACCTTTGGGCAACATGGTGTGGACCATGCCGGGTCGAGATCCCGTTTCTCAAGGAGTTGGCCAAGGAATTCAAGGACAAGGGACTGAAGGTGATCGGGCTGACCACCGAAGACAGGTCGAGAGATACAGAAGCCGTCAAGAGCTTTGTCAAGGAATTCAAGATTAACTATCCCATCGGATGGGCGAATCGAGAGATTGCCATGGATGTCATGGCCGGGCGTGGAGCGATCCCGCAGACACTGGTCATCGGAAAAGACGGAAAGATTCGCAAACATCTGGTCGGGTGGAACGCTCAGGTGAGCGCGCCTCAGCTGAGAAGAGCAGTCGAGGACGCGGTCGCCGAATAGGCTCAGGCCGATCCCCAGGACGCAGGCAAAGGACTGCAGGTGGGTCCTTGCTTCCATCATGAAAGCCGGCCGATCACCCCTGGTTGGCGGAAGAGGCGCTCTCAGCTAGAATAGACCTTCCTTCACAAACCGGTGGAGAAAGGTGTCTGCGTCTATCTTTATGATCAATCTCCCGCCATTCAGGAATGAACCCTTGACGGACTTCAGCGACGAGCGCAATGCCCAGGAGATGCTCTACGCAATTGGCCGAGTCGAGGTACAGCTCGGCGAAGAGTATCCATTGGTCATCGGTGGGAAACGCCTTAAGACCGGCAATCTGATTGAGTCGTACAACCCTTCGCGATTCGACGAAGTAATCGGTCGCGTTCACCACGGAACACGCGAGCTCGCTGATCAGGCAATCGCTGCGGCGTGGAAAGCCTTCGACAGCTGGAAGAGCGTCTCCGCTGAGGAGCGGGCAGGTTACCTCCTCAAGGCATCTGCCGAGATGCGCCGCCGAAAATTCGAGTTCAACGCGTGGCTCGTTCTTGAAGTGGGAAAGTCGTGGGCTGAAGCTGAGGCGGACACCGCCGAGGCAATAGACTTCATGGAGTTCTACGCCCGCCAGGCTCTGCGCTATGCCGCGGCGCAGCCGTTGACGCCCTCTCCTCTCAAGGATGAGGTCAATGAGGTCACGTACATTCCTCTCGGTGTCGGTGTTGTCATTCCTCCCTGGAACTTCCCACTCGCCATTCTCGTCGGGATGGCGACTGCTGCGATCGCGACGGGTAACACGGTCGTCATTAAGCCCTCCGACGATAGCCCGGTCATCGCAGCCAAGTTTGTTGAGCTTATGGAGCAGGTATCGCTCCCGCCGGGAGTCATTAACTTTTTGCCGGCTGACGGCCCGACGGTCGGCGAATACCTCGTCGAGCATCCTCGAACGCGGTTCATTTCCTTTACTGGTTCGATGGCGGTCGGCCTTCGGATAAATGAATTGGCGGCGAGGCCCCGGGAGGGCCAGATATGGATCAAGCGGGTTGTCGCTGAAATGGGTGGAAAGGACACAATCGTCGTCGATGAGACCGCTGATTTGGACGAGGCGGCGAATGCGATCGTCACCTCCGCATTCGGCTTCTCCGGGCAAAAGTGCTCGGCCTGCTCTCGCGCCGTGGTTGTCGAATCGGTCTACGATCGAGTCCTTGAGAAAGTATCCGATGCTGCTCAGATGCTGCGCGTCGGCCCGGTCAAGGACCCGTCGAACTACACCGGCCCCGTCTCCAGCCGAAGGGCATTCGCCAAAGTGAACGAGTATATTGAAATCGGGAAACGTGAAGGGCGCGTCGTGGCCGGCGGTGAACGGCACGAGCTTGCCGACTCGGGATTCTTCATTCCACTGACGGTGATTGCCGATGTTGCGGCGACGGCGCGCCTGGCGCAGGAGGAGATTTTCGGCCCAGTTCTCTCGGTCATCAAAGCGAAGGATTTCGACGATGCCCTCGGCATCGCCAACAACACGATCTACGGCCTTACCGGTGCGCTCTTTTCTGGGGATCGGGCGCGCATCGACCGAGCTCGACGTGAGTTTCACGTCGGCAATCTCTATATCAACCGAAAATGCACAGGCGCATTCGTTGACGTTCACCCGTTCGGTGGTTTCAATATGTCCGGGACCGATTCAAAGGCGGGGGGGCGAGACTACCTCGGCCTTTTCCTCCAGGCCAAATCGGTGGCAGAGAAGTTATAGCCGGACGAGGAGTGTCTCTTCCCTTTGTCGGATGTGAGCGCTTTGCTAGACGACTTAAGAAGCTCTGAATTTCAAGGCTTGACTATGAAAAAGTTCCTCATGAGCGTGACTGCACTTCTCAGTTCGTTTCTTGCGGCCACCTTGCTACTCCCGGTTTCAGCGCGCGAGGTCGCGACCGCGGCCGTCGATGCACCTGCGCCCGGTTTCGCTCTCAAAGACCTCGATGGCCGCACTCATTCCCTCATGGAGTATCGGGGCCGGATCGCGGTGGTCACCTTTCTGTCAGCAAAGTGCCCGGTCTCGAACGATTACAACACGCGCATGAAAGCGCTCGCCGAGGAGTTTGGTGGTCGGGGCGTCGCCTTCCTCGCGATCAATTCGAACAGCGATGAACCGGGGGATATGATCCGCACTCACGCTCAGACCAATGGGTTTAAGTTTCCCATCCTGAAGGATGAAACGGGGGGGGTGGCTGAGGCCTACGGCGCCGTCCGCACGCCCGAAGTCTATTTGATCGATGCCAAAGGGCTGCTTCGATATCACGGTCGCATCGACAACTCGAGGACCATCGAAGGGGTCCGCCGTCGCGACCTCAGTGAAGCGCTCAAGGAGCTTCTCTCAGGCAGAGCGGTCTCGGTGCGTGAGACAAAGGCGTTTGGCTGCGTCATCGTCCGATCAGAAGCGGCCGGAGAGAATGTCGTCAGCCCGCAAACTGCTGGGGCTGGTGGCGGAAAGATCGGGCTGATCAAGCCCGCCGGACTGACAAGACTTCTTCAAGAGGCCAGGGGTAAGGTACTCTTGCTCAACTTCTGGGCAACGTGGTGCGGACCCTGCGTCGCGGAATTTCCCGAGTTTGTAGCGTTCGATGAAAAGTACCGCGCAAAGGGCCTGCGTGTGGTCGGCATCAGCGCCGATGAAGTGGCGGACCTGCAGGCCAAGGTAGTGCCATTCGTCAAAGAGCAGAAGGTGCGATTTGACATCTTCGTCCAGGACGTGGAAGACCCTCAGATGATGATTGACCTGATTGATAAGAAATGGGAGGGTGCGCTACCGGCGACGTTCGTTTATGACCGCACCGGCAAGCTGTCATTTGTGCGCTATGGGATTATCGACCGTGAGCAGATGACCCAGTTGCCCCACCTGAGCGCCCTCGCGCTGAGGCTGCACCAAGGCGCGAGATCGCAGCCGGTGGACGGCTTCATCGAATGGGCCCTGGGCGCGCTGAAGGAGTTCGTGCCGTTCGACTCGGGCGTGTGGGCATCGGGGCACATCGATCCCGATGGCACGCCGGTGGCCCATGTCCAGCACCTGCATCGCCAGCCGGCGCAGCTGCTGGTCGACTACCAGGAGCTCAGCCGCAACGACACCGTGCTGTCGGAGTCGGTGCGCCAGCCCGGTGTCGCGGTCGTCGCCGACACGCGCGCCTGGTTTCCCGAGCGCTTCACCGCGTACCTCGAC
>JANNRD010000039.1:0-4440 GCA_031401095.1 Acidobacteriota bacterium | reverse complement strand
ACTCGCCCGCTACCTGGAAGAGTTGGTGAGCGTGCGGCTGTTTGATCTCTACACCGGAGGGGAATTGCCAGCCGGCAAGCGCTCGCTCTCGTTGTCGCTCCGTTTTAGACTCGATGACCGGACGTTGACAGATTTAGAAATCAACGCTGCGCACGCCCAGGTCATCGCCGCACTGGCTGAAGGATTCGCCGCAGATATCAGGTAGACAGCCAGGGGTGGTCTTGGCAGCGACTGCATTAATTTAACGACAACTTAGAAATCCAGGTTGCCCCCAACAACTGAACGATGAAGACAGAGGAGCTGCTGGTATGGCCGTCGCTGGTCTGGAAAAGTTCTCCCACCTCGAAGACAAGATTTATCGAACTGTTGAACTCTGCAAGACCCTCAAGCAGGAGAAGGAAGGCCTCGAACGCGAGTCGACAGCGATACGACGCGAGTGCAACGGCCTGCAGGTTGAGAAGGACCGTTTGGAGACGCAGGTCGAGCGCCTGCTCGCCGATCGAGATGCGATGCGGCTCAAGGTCGAAGCCATGCTCGACGCGATCGCGGTCCTTGAAATGGAAGCTGAATACACGCGGAAGTAATCTGGGAGTTTTATGGAAGCGGCTGAGGCTCAAAAGGTGAAGGTTCAGATCTTTAACGAGTCCTATACGATCGTCGTCTCCGATGGAAACGCTGATCACGTCCAGGAACTCGCGGCGTTGGTCGACAAGCGGATGCGGGAGATCGTCTCGGGGGGACGGACCGTCGATTCGCGCAAGGTGGCGATTCTCGCCGCCATTCACATCGCTGATGATCTTTACAAGATGAGAGCAGAGCACGAGAAGCTCGATCGAAAGCTGGCTGAGCGAAGCGCAGAATGCGCTGATCTGCTTGACCAGGTACTCAAGAGACAGTGAGCTCTCGTCGAGCAGTATCTTTGCTCACTCCCTTGCGCCCGCCCCTTTCTGTAATCTCGGAATCCCGCAGTAGTGATGCCCCGTCCGCGGCCCCCTCAATCAACTCTCGAATGACACCCGCCACCCCACAATTCCATGGAGGACTAGTGAAAAAGAAGCTTGTTGTCTGGTTACTGACTGTCAGCTCTCTGCTGGCAGCGGCTCCGACCACCTTCGCCCAGAAGCCAAAGCGCGCTCTCGCAACCTCGACCGTACGCCAGGGAAACTTCGAGACGATTACCGCGGATCAGTTGAAAAACTATCTTTACTTTGTCGCCTCGGATGAGATGGAAGGGCGCGATACCCCGTCCAGGGGTCTTGATATCACGTCCAAGTTTATCGCCCTCAACCTCGCGATGTGGGGGCTCAAACCGGGCGGCGATGACAACACTTTTTTTCAACGGATCGCACTCAAGCGAGCAAAGTTGGACCGCGAAAAAACGCGCGCAGAGTTTAACGGCAGGAGCCTTGTCCTGGGAGATGACTTCAGCTCTCAAATCAACCCTGGAAGCGCCAGTGGCCAGCTCGTGTACGCTGGTAGTGGCTGGTACTTTCCCGGCAAGAATATCAATCCCTATCAGGGGATCGACGTCAAAAACAAGATCGTCATCATCGCTGGCGGAGGCCTTCCCAAGGGTGTTGGCTTTCGGGAAATGAATGAGTTGAAGCAAGGAGTCGACTGGGAGTCTCCGCCGGAGTATGCCCGCAAACACGGGGCGAAAGGCATCGTTGTCATCCCAGCACCCAACGGGATCGCGAATTGGAATGCGGCTCTGCAACGGCTTGTTGAGCGCGGTTCAAACTGGTCGGTCGAGAAATTTCAGGAGGCCCAGCCACTTCCGGGGATTATCGCTTCGGAAAAACTGACGGCGCAGATGTTTGAAGGTGAAAAGCGCGATGGCGCGACCATCTTCAAAGCAGTGGCGTCGGGTGACGTCGGAGATAGCTTTGACCTCGGGACCTCGAAGCAACTGAAGTTCACCGTCGGAGTCAAGGAGGAGCAGGGCAACACCCAGAATGTCGTCGGCATCCTCGAGGGTAGTGATTCAAAACTGAAGAACGAGTATGTTGCGATGGGGGCCCATTACGATCATGTGGGCATCGGCAATCAGACAAGCGGCGATGCGATCTACAACAGCGCAGACGACGATGGATCGGGCACAGTTGCGGTCCTCGCTATGGCAGAGGCATTCGCGAAGGGACCGCGCCCAAAGCGCTCGTTACTCTTCGTCTGGCATGCGGGTGAGGAGAAGGGCCTCTGGGGCTCGCGCTACATCACCGACTTCCCAATCATCCCACTCGATCGCATCGTGGCCCAGCTCAACATTGATATGATCGGACGAAGTAAGAAGGATGGCGATACGACACCGGCCAACAAAGACCTTTCCGGGCCGGGCGAGATATATGTCATTGGATCGAAGATGATGAGCACCGAGCTGGGCGCCCTCAGTGAACAGGTCAACAGCTCTTTCCTCAAGCTCGCGTTCAATTACAAATACGACGATCCGAAGGACCCCAACCGCTTCTTTTTCCGAAGCGACCATTTCAACTACGCGCGTAAGGGAATCCCGATCATCTTCTACTTTGACGGTGTCCACGAAGACTACCACAAGCCGTCGGATCACCCGGACAAGATCGACTATCAGAAGATGGAGAAGGTGACTCGCACCGTGTTTGCCACGGGATTTGCTCTCGCGAACGCCCAGGCGAGACCGAAGGTGGATAAGCAATTACCGCCGGAGCTGATGGGGAACTAGCCGAAACTGCGTTCCTGATGCACTCACGCTATTTTCGCGAGTGCGTCTTGGCGGCCAGCCTATTTCGGGTTCTTTCCGGTCGAGACCTTGGTCCCGTCAGCTTTGCTCCACTCGGAAAACGAGCCGTCATACATTGAGGCCTCGTATCCGAGATACTTGGCGACAAAGTAAGATTGCGAAGCTTGCACTCCAGTGTTGCAGTAGGTGACAACTTTGTCGCCCGCGGAGACACCGGCCCTTTCGAAGAGAGACTGCAACTCAGCTGGAGAGCGCAGGGTTGGGTTCTCGCGACTGGCAATCTGGTTGACCCAAAAGAGGCTGGCCGCACCGGGAATGTGCCCGCTCCGTTGATTGGCAGCGGTTGGATCGCCGAGAAACTGATCCTCGGGTCGCCCATCAATGATCGCCAAATGACCGCGCGTTAGCCCGTCGGCAACTGCGGAATACTCGCGCATCCTGAGTGTGTCTGTGACGAGGCTCGGATTGACCACCGCCTCAAATTTAGATTCGACCGGCCGGACATCATCCTTTGAGAGCTCGTGCCCTTCGGCCTTCCACTTTTCCAGCCCACCATCGAGAAGAGCAGTTCGGCCACCCTGTCCGAGGTAATCGAGCGTGAAATAGGCTCGTGCCGCTGAAAGCACCGAGTTATCGCCGTAGAGGATGATGCGCGCCGTGCTTCCGACGCCGAGGCGAGAGAACAACCGCTGAAGCTGGTCCACCGGCGGAAGCTCATTGGCGATCCCATCGCGCGTCGTGACCAGTTCGCTCCAGGGCACGAAACGGGCCCCCGGAATGTGCCCATCATCATAATGGCTCTTTTCACGAGCGACGTGCAGAAGGACGACCTTGCTGTCAGCGAGATGCTCGGAGAGCCACTTCGTGGAGACGAGCATCTCGCTTCTTACGCGAGGCTTTGCCGGTTGCACTTGACCGAGCGAGAAGGGGGAAGCCTGCGCCGGCCAGGTGAACGCGCCCAGGACAAGACCGGACAGCAGCACGGAAATATCTCGGAGCCATGATCGAGTCAATCGCATTGCATTCTCCATGTCGGGGAAGGTGATAGCAAAACAACATCGTAGCACACCAAGGTTCGCGCGAAATATCCCTGGCCGGCACTTTCTGATCAATTACCTCTCTTGATTCCACCCGCTTGATCGCATCCTCAGAGGAACCGGGCAGGAGCCCTCTCAGATGGGTTGGGCGTAGATCACTCTTGACCCTTCCGCCGCTGATCGCGTAGAATTCGTCTTCTCTTTTGCCAATGGAATCAATAGCTTAAGGAGATATCGTATTATGCGCCGCGATCTTACCAGTTGGTACAGCCCGCGACTAGACATGGAAATGCCGCTGGTTGCATACGGTCAATATGGCCCGCCCGTCCTCATGCTGCCGACCGCGGCAGCCGACTTCCTCGAGTATGAGCGGTTTCACCTCGTAGATTCGGTCAATGGCTTTCTTGAGGAAGGCAAGGCCAAGGTCTACTCGATCAACAGCGTCAATCGGCAGGCCCTCCTCAACGACAATGCGCAACCCTGGGAGAAGATAGAGTGGCTTAAGCGGTACGACTCCTATATCACTGAGGAGGTGCTCCCGCTGATTCGCGAGGACTGTCACGACGCGTCCGCTCGTCCGATCGTTGTTGGAATTAGTCTCGGAGCATATCTCGCCGGAAATCTCTTTTTCCGTCATCCCGACCTCTTCAATGGCGTCATCCTGCTTAGCGGCAGCTATGACATCCGCAG
>JANNRD010000038.1:0-2794 GCA_031401095.1 Acidobacteriota bacterium | reverse complement strand
CGGGCTTGCATGGCTGATGGCGAGTCTTGGTGTCTTCCTGCGCGATATGGCGCAGTTCAACCAGTTGCTGTTCATGGCGTGGATGTATCTGACACCGATCTTTTATCCTGAGGAGCAGATTCCTGGGAGCTATCGTTGGCTCGTCAAGTTCAATCCTATGGCACCGCTGATCAGATCGTATCGGCGCATTCTGCTCGAAGGGGAGATGCCGGATTGGAGCGGGCTGGCGTTTACCCTGGCATTCGCCTTGCTCTGCTTTCTCTTTGGGTACTGGTGGTTCGAGAGGACAAAGAAGGCATTTGCGGATGTCATCTGAGGGGCTCGGTTGTTTCTCTTTCGCTTCTGAGCAGTGTACCTTCCGGCGGATGATCATCAAGCGGATGATCATCAAGGGTGACGCGAACCGTGTCGAGAAATGAAGACAGGCCAGGACACACCGAACTCTGCTTCAGGGACGCGGTCGACTTGGCGCGCATGCTCCGCCAACGAGAAATCTCCGCAACCGAAGTCATGGCTGCATTCGTGGCGCAGATCAAACGGGTCAATCCGATCGTCAATGCCATTCCCACATTCATTGGCGAAGAAGCCGCAATGCGCGCCGCGAAGCAGGCCGATGAACGTCTCGCGAAGGGACAGGTGGTGGGGCCGTTGCACGGCTTACCACACGCAGTCAAAGACCTCGTCGCAACAGCGGGCATTCGCACCACGCAGGGCTCACGAATCTACCGGGACTTTGTCCCGAGCAGCGATGATCTGATTGTCGAGCGGCTGAAAGCCGCAGGCGCCATCGTCATTGGCAAGACCAACACTCCCGAGTTTGGCGCAGGCTCGCACACCTTTAATGAGGTCTTTGGCGCGACCCGCAATCCCTACGATTTAACAAAGAGCTGCGGCGGCAGCAGTGGCGGTGCAGCGGTTGCGTTGGCCTGCGGCATGGTGCCACTCGCGGATGGGAGCGATCTGGGCGGCTCGCTAAGGAATCCCGCGAGCTTCTGCAATGTCGTCGGCTTTCGACCGTCACCCGGACGAGTCCCGGCCTATCCGACTGCTATGGCGTGGAACACACTTTCAGTGCTCGGTCCAATGGCACGCACCGTTCGGGACGCGGCGTGGCTCCTCTCGGTGATCGCGGGTCCCGATCCGCGCGCGCCGATTTCGATCAATGAAACAGGCAATCTCTTTTCCGGACCCCTGCACCGCGATTTCAAGGGTGTTCAGATTGCCTGGAGCCGCAACCTCGGTCGCCTTCCGGTGCAACCTGTCGTCAATGAAGTATGCGACCAAACGCGACCTGTCTTCGGCGCGCTCGGTTGTCAGGTCGTGGACGACGAGCCAGACTTCCGCGAGGCCGATGATGTCTTTCAGACGCTCCGCGCCTGGTCGTTTGCCCAAGGCCGTGCTGAAGATCTGGCAGAGCACCGCGAACTCATGAAAGAGACCGTCATCTGGAACGTTGAGAAGGGCTTAAGGCTGAGCGGCGCAGACGTGTCGCTGGCCGAGGTCAGGCGCACTGAACTCTTCCAACGAGTCTCTCAGTTTCTTGAACGCTACGAGTTTCTCATTCTGCCCGTCTCGCAAGTTGTTCCCTTTCCCCTGGAGACCGATTGGGTCCGCGAGATCAACAGTACCAAAATGGAGACTTATGTCGACTGGATGGCGAGTTGTTACTCGATCAGCCTAACCGGACTGCCAGCCATTTCAGTTCCATGCGGGTTCACGAAAGAAGGTCTCCCCATCGGCTTGCAGATCGTCGGCCGTCATCAACGGGACTTCGATGTCTTGCAGCTGGCATACGCCTTTGAGCAGGCGACGCAGTATGGACGGGTTCGCCCTGCCGCAGCGGCGGTGCAGACGACTGATGACAGCCAGTGAAAAGGGCACTGATTCAAAGGGCGAAAGCGCGGACAAGGAAGGCCGCCATCTGCTCACGAGTCACCGCAGACGTCGGGCAATAAATGCCGGTACCGCAACCGAGCGTGATGCCACGCACCGCCATCTCCTCGATGAAAGCGTAGAAGACATTGGTCGGTGGGACGTCAGTGAATCGCTGCATCGCTGGCGGTGGGGGATTGAAGACGCCGAGCGCACGAATGATGAAGGCCGCCATTTGCTCACGGGTCACGGTTGCACCCGGACAATAGAGTCGATTGCCTTGTGCATCATTTCCGCAACCGAGGGTGATCCCACGCCGCGCCATCTCCTCGATAAAGGCATAGAAGGTGCTTCCGGTGGGAACGTCGGCGAAGGTCGGGAACGGCGGTGCCGGCGGATTAAAGAGACCCAGTGAGCGCATGATAAAGGCCGCCATTTGCTCGCGCGTCACTGACGCACCCGGACAGTAGTTGCCGCCACCGCATCCGAGTGTTACGCCGCGAGCCGAAAGCTTGCCGATGAAGTCATAAAAAAGAGCAGCCTGGTCGACGTCCAGGAAATTTGCTCCTTGAACGACCGGAATTCTCGACCCATCGATGAGAATCGACCCGCTGCGCGCGATGGAGAGTGGATTAGGGGCGACGGAGTAGCTCAGACTTCCGTCTCCGTTACCTTGTGTCGGCGAAGTGAGCGTGATCCAGTCAGACTCGCTAACGGCAGTCCAGGCGCAACCTGAACCGAGCGCAAAAGCGCCGTTACCTCCGGCGGCAGCGAAGCTCGCGCTGGTTGGACTGGCACCAGTGCAGGCGAAGGTGGACTGTGCGAGGTAGATATAGTCGCCGGTCGTCTCGTGGTCGCCGTTGGCGCCGTTGCCGGCGAGATGGAAGGTCACCGCGCCGATGTCGGTCGCCGGCGCGATCCA
>JANNRD010000037.1:0-3180 GCA_031401095.1 Acidobacteriota bacterium | reverse complement strand
GCTTTCGGATTGTCCTTTTTCCAGTCGCCGATCAAGGGCCACGAGGAACCCATGTACATCAATCCCAGTCCCAAAAACCCGATCACGAGCCTCGTCTCTCTTCCCTTTTCCACCAAACTCAGCCTCGAGCGTCCGCCCGATAAACGCCTTCCGCGACGGGCCGACCAATACTGGAAGGCTGAATTGCTCGATAAACAGCCCTAGATTGTTGATCAGCTCGAGGTTCTGTACAGCCGTCTTGCCAAACCCGATCCCGGGATCCACTATCATTTGTTCTCTGCGGACGCCCCGAGCACTCGCCATCTCGATCGCAAGCCCGAGCCCCCTTGTGACCTCGCCGAGAATATCCTCGACTGGCGGCAATTGCTGCATCGTCTGCGGTGTGCCCCGTGAATGCATGAGGACAAGCACGGCTCCGGTTTGTGCAGCCAGCTCTGCGAGTTCTGGGTTGATCCGCAGACCGCCAACGTCGTTGATGATCTCCGCTCCCGCTTCGATCGCATATCGCGCGACGGCTGTTTTTGTGGTGTCGATCGACAGTGGAATTGGCAGTCGTCCGGCAAGAGCGTCCAACACCGGTCGCACGCGCGCGAGCTCTTCGACTTCGCTCACAGGATCGGCCGATGGGCGCGTCGATTCGCCTCCAATGTCGATGATATCGGCGCCTTCACTCGCCATCTCCAGGGCACGCTCGACGGCGCGAGCGGCTGCATCGTACCGCCCGCCATCCGAGAATGAGTCGGGTGTCACGTTGAGCACACCCATGACTTGCACGCGCGATTGAATGTCGAGCGTCGAACGAATCAGTCTCATCGATCCACTCTCCCGGATGCGCCGACCTCAAGCACGATCCTTGAGCCTCGACGCACATTGAGCAACTCGGCGGCGGAGCCGCACCAGAGTCCGATCTCCCAGTATCCGGCGCTCCCAGGATAGGCGAGGAGCATTCCCCCCTCAGCTTGAGCGAAATGATCAGCAAATCGTGTTACCCGTTCTGACCCGATCGAGAGACAGGCCCCAGCCGCAATCTGCACGCGGTCCAGCTCCTTCGTGGTGAGGTTTGTGATGCAGTTGCCAAAGCGGTCGATGTGTATGATCTCACCGGTCATCGCTAGCGTAGTCGAGTTGCCCGCAGGATCTGCAATAGCGAATGACTCGTAGTCAGACACTTGTGGGCCAACCCGCGCTGGGTCAAGACCCTGATCAAGACGCGCCGCCAGCGGCGCAAAGAGATCGCGTCCGTGGAAAGTCTTACTCACTGACGAGCGAAAGAAACCAGCCTCGGTCGCGTGATAGACCCGCATCTCGCTGCTCTGTCGATAAACAAAGGTGAAGATACCGTTATCCGGCCCAACCAGAACGTGATCGTCCGCGGCGACCACGATCGGACGACGTGAGGAACCGACTCCGGGATCGACGATGGCCAGATGAACTGTCCCTGCAGGAAACTCGCGAAAGCACGCGCCTAACGTAAATGCAGCCGACTGGATGTCGTGAGGTGGAATCTCGTGGGTAATGTCGATCAGCGTCGCTTGCGGGTGAAGGCTCAGAATGGCGCCCTTGACGGCAGGCACAAAGTAGTCAGTTGTCCCAAAGTCAGTGAGGAGGGTGATCAAAACAAACTTCAACCATCGGTACGGTGAGGTAGCGACCTGCCACTTCCGTGACGTGTTCACATCGCCAATCGGCGAGGTCGCCTGCGCTCCCCGCACCGTACCGGCGTTTTGTGACGAGACAAATTACTGGCGAGGCTGTGCCTCAGACCGACAAGTGTGAAGGGCAAGTGTCCCGCAGCGATAGATGATTCCGAATTAGTACCTCATGTCGCAACGGAGCCGGCGGCGGCCCGTTCGTAGTACCGCCTTCAGGCGGAATGTCTCGAATCGATGGCCGCCCAGGCAATCTAATTCGTTTTCTTCTCAGGTCCAGCGGTCCGAATCAGTATTTCTGTGCCGGACTCAAGAGTCAGGACCTTGCCGCCTTCGATAAAGACCGATCCGGCACCGGCGCCAGCGCCGATCGCCGCTCCGATCGCCGCTCCCTTACCACCGCCAGCAATCGCGCCGATGATCGCTCCAAGTGCGGCGCCACCCCCGGTCCGGATGGTCGTGTCCTTTGTCCTGCTCTCGCTCTGGACGTTACCTTCATCATCAACCGACTTGACCTTTTCGCTCGCGTAGACCTTCTCTATCTGAGCATCCATGTCCAATGTCCGCCCGTTCTCCAGGGTGATTGAGTCGAAGGCAAGGGAGAGCTCCGTTTTTCCAGTCGCGCTGCCCGACTTTTTCAATTTTGCAACATGGCCGGTGACGATGGCATCGGCATAGCCCTTTGGATCGAGCACCCGCGCAGTAAACTGGTCCCCCTCTTTGCTGTCTTTGGTGCTGATCCTTGAGTCAAGCCGGATCTTCATCTGGATGTCAGCGGGGACACGCGTCTCCTGACGTCCCGGGCCTCGATCACCGCGCGGATCCGCCTTACGCCGATCGTCATCTGCGACCCTTTCCGGGGCCTTCCGGTCATCATCCGCCCGCCGATTGGAGGCATTGATCGTCGAAGTCACGAGGCGACCCAGATTGACAGGCATGACGACCGAGTATTGCCGGCCAAAATAGCCATCCACATATCCGAGTTCGATGCCATAGCGATAGCCTCCCTGATACTCGATGTAGGTGCCCATCCTTTCCTGATAGGTGCGGTCGGCGCGGTTATAGACGTCGGAATTGCGAAAATCGCGGGTCTGCTGACTCTCGACATCCGCCTTCCCCAGCGCGAAACCATCTTCGTAGCCAGCGCGATAGCCGTGCTCGTAGGCGTAGCGGTAGGCCGGCGCGGCTACCTTCCTCGGGCTCTGCGTCGTCGTCTTCTTCTTCTGCGCCCCCGATACGCCTGATGATGCTGATGATGCTGATGGCGCCGCGAGCACAAGCAAAACTGCCAGACAGAACATCACAGAAGTGCGGTGATTAGAATGTTTCATTGTCTTCTCCTGATTTTTGGCCCTGGGGGCGCTGTCAACGAGTACTCTTAATATCTACACCATCGACGCGGTCAAGACAACTACGGCAATCTACGTTCGTTAAGGGGGAGATTGTGATGCGCAGTGTGACTTAGGAGTTGCTTCGACTTTGTGTGCCCATTTGGGATGTGCTGGTGGCGAAATGCGCAGGCTAAAGCCTG
>JANNRD010000036.1:0-2027 GCA_031401095.1 Acidobacteriota bacterium | reverse complement strand
CTTCGTGACATTCCCGTCCTCTCCTTGTGTTCCTTGGGTTTGTAATCCTTACTGACAGCCTGTCTTTTAGCCGTATAAACAGGCTCTAGATTGTCTAGGAATTCAAACCGGAGCTTTTCACCCGGAACCTTTAGAAAAGCATAAGGGCTCCCCCCTTCCTCACCGGCGCAAACCTCATCAACCTCAGCAACCAAACCAGCGCCATGGCGGCCCGCTTTGATTTTGACCTTATCTCCTGCTTTGAAGGGAACGGACATAGGCTCCTTTTCCCCGCATGATACACATTTGGGGCTACAAAGCTATGACGAAGTTGTGGTAAGATTTTGAGCCGCTGATTCGGTATTTTTGAGGAGAGAAAAAGGAAGGTAACTGCCAGATTCTATTTACTTTTTATCTTGGTCGCTCGCCGCTGATTAAGAGTCAGCTGCTCTACCAACTGAGCTAACGGCCCGAAATCGACCGCCGGAATATACTACAAATCTCCACATCCCGGCAAGCTTGCTCGATCGAGACTGCAGTTGACAGATGATATGTCCCGTCGAATTAACAAGTGACATGTCCGCTTTTCGCGGCAAAGTTGGTGCTTCAAGGGGAAAGCGACCTGAAGCATTACTCCGGAGCCGTGGTGGAGCGGGCGTTTCGGCTTTGAACTAAACGAAGGTGTAACCATCGCAAGTCGGCTTGCGACTCACTCCGGCGAATCCCCGACGCCGTGTTGGATCTGTCGCTGGTAGCCACCACTATCGAAGTGGCCTCTCGATTCCACTATCAGCCCGTCAACACCGATCTGCCAGACCTCGAACCCGCTTATGCGAACCCGATTCCCGCTGCCACCCGCTCCCGAATTGGTCCCGACCAAGGTCCATCGATAGACAGCCCGATCTCCCTGGAGGAGAAGGCCGTCCATGATTACTTGCATGTCGGGGAAGGCGCTCATGAATCCTTGGGCCGCTTCCGTGATCGCAACGCGTCCCACGGAGGGCGGCCCTGCGTTGATGCTCAGTCGGCCATCTGCCGAATAGAACGACGCTACACTCGCGGCGTTCTGGCTGCACCACGCCGCGGTGTAACGCTCCGCGAGGGCGGTTATCTTCACCACGTCGGGAGTTGAACTCGGGAGCACGCCGAGTTGTGCGAACAGCGAGGCTGTGTCTACGCGCGCGTCGTCCCATTCGATCTCACCCGATGAATCGAAGCTCAGCAGGTCGGCCCCGACTATGCGGACTGATCGGCCAGTTGCTGAGATCGCTTGATGGGGGCTCGGAAGAAGCCATTCGGCAAGGTGGGTGGCTTCCAGGACCCACTCCACGAGCACCGCGTTTGGCTCGAATGCCAGTGTCTGCACGTTAGTCAATCGCGCGTCGGGAAATGCCGTGAAGAAGGACTGCAATTGCGCGCTCACCGACTCGCTGCCAATGAGCGAAGTTCCATCACCGCGGCTCCACGTCACGGCAGCGCTGAGATGCTGGACGCTATTTGCCACATCCTGGTTGTTGAAGGCGAGGACGAGATTTTGGATGCGTGCGAGTTGGTCTGTCTGGTTGGGCACGTGCGTACTCTTCGAGTCACAGCTCTTCGTTTCGGCGGAGCCGGCCGCTGGCCAGTCGCGCGATTTGCCAAATCGCGTTACCTGGCGGCGGCACCCAGCGACGTAGTGTCTACGTGGGGTAGGCAGATTTCAGCAGGGCCTGGACGGATTTGCGAATCGCATCCTTGGGCACATCGTTCCGGATCACTACTGAGCCGATCCTCTCCGGTAGAATAAACGTTAGCCGACCTTCGGCTACTTTCTTGTCGTGCGACATCGCGGCCATCACCTCGCGGGCAGTCAGATCGTCGATGCGAGGTAAGCGGCCAAGACTATCGATGCCATTTGAAATAGCTGATTGAGTCGACGCCGGCAAGACGCCCATCTCCGTCGCAATCATCGCCGCGCACTTCATCCCATAGCCAACCGCTTCTCCATGCTTCAACCTGCGATAGCGCGTCACGGCTTCCAGTGCGTGACCTACGGTATGACCAAAGTT
>JANNRD010000035.1:0-2168 GCA_031401095.1 Acidobacteriota bacterium | reverse complement strand
TTCCCCTTCGCGTTCGTTCGCGTCGTTCGCGTCGTTCGCGTGAGTCTTCTTCTTTGTTCGGTAGTTTTTTGAACCAATGGGGGCTGGATTACGTCCTAACCTGCGTAACGGAAATCTTGGGCGGCCGAAAGGATCGAGGATGAGATCAAAAGAGACATCTATCGCAATTATGAAGCGTGGCTTACTGCTTGCTTTGGCCTACGTACTTGCCGTCGGGCCCGTTCCAGGCCTGACGCAGGAGATGACCCCGCAGTCGCCAGTGTCCGCTAAAGCTAAGTCGCAAAAGGCGAAACCAGCGAAGAAGACGGCCATCAAGTCGCTCACCGCGGACCAGAAGGCCCTCCATATGCTGGCGCGAATCACCTTTGGCCCGCGTCCTGGCGATATCGAGCGGCTCCTTCAGGTGGGTGCCGAGAAGTATCTTGATGAGCAGCTTCACCCCGAGCGGATTACGGATACGGTTGCCGAGGATAAGCTGAAGGGGCTCGACAGCATTCGCATGAGCAATAAGGAGATTGCAGCCGCCTACCCGCAGCCGCAGGTCCTCCGTGAAGCTCTCAAGGCTCGGGGAATTGATCTTCCCGACGCTCAATTACAGCAAGCCGCCAATGCGCCTCAGACTCCGGCACAGAATCCAAATCCGAACATGCAGCCGCAGGGACCGTCGCCACCGCCCGGTGCGCCTGGAGCCAATGTGGATCCTGAGCAGCGCCGCAAGATTCAGGAAGCCATGCGCGAGTTGGGATACAAGCCGCAGAACCAGATTATTCAGGAGTTGCAGCAGGCAAAGATTCTGCGCGCAGTCTATAGCGAACGGCAATTGCAGGAGGTGATGACCGATTTCTGGTTCAACCACTTCAACGTCTTTGCGCAGAAGGGCGCTGACCGCGTTCTGATTACGTCGTATGAACGCGATGTCATTCGGCCAAATGTCTTTGGCAAGTTTGAGGACCTGCTGCGAGAGACGGCGAAGAGTCCGGCAATGCTCTTCTATCTCGACAACTGGCAGAGTGCGTCACCAGATGCCAGAGTGCCCCAGCGACGACCAAATCAAATGAGGCCGGGACAGCCGGGCCAGCAGGGGCAGGGGCGCCGACGTGGTCTTAACGAGAACTACGCGCGCGAGGTTATGGAGCTGCACACGCTTGGTGTTGATGGCGGCTACACGCAAAAGGATGTGCAGGAAGTCGCGCGTTGTTTTGCCGGCTGGTCGATGCGCGACCCACGTCGCGGAGCGGAGTTCTTCTTTAATCGCGCCTACCACGATGACAACGAGAAGGTTGTGCTGGGAACAACGATTCCCGCTGGCGGTGGTATGACCGATGGTGATGCCGTCATCAAACTGCTGGCGCATCATCCATCGACCGCGAAGTTCATCTCGACAAAGCTGGCCCGTAAGTTCGTCTCTGACACGCCACCGCAAGCGCTCGTCGACCGATTGGCGCAGGTCTTCACAAAGACTGATGGCGATATCCGCGAGGTGCTCCGTGCGCTCTTCACGTCACCAGAGTTCGCATCAGCAGAGAGTTTTCGCGCGAAGATCAAGACTCCTTTTGAGATGACGGTCAGTGCGGTGCGCGCGCTTGGCGGCGAGACAAATGGTGGACCAGGGTTCCACCGATGGACGGCTCAGATGGGCGAGCCGTTGTTCATGGCGCAGCCGCCGACCGGCTATAGCGATACTTCCGAGATGTGGGTCAACACGGGAGCACTGCTTGAGCGAATGAACTTCGGGCTGGCACTGGCAGCGGGCAGGATTCAGGGGACGAGGGTTGATATGGCGAAGGTCGCTCCACCGGCTGCGGCGACGACTCCGTCGGCTGTGACCGATCATTACGTCAAGCTGTTGTTGAGGGGACAGGTATCGGCGCAGACCCGCGCAACGCTGGACAAGAGTCTCGGCACTGTCGAGATGGCGAGCGCGCAGGACGCCGCTGGCGTGCAGGTCGATCGAGTCAAGATTGTCGGATTGATTCTGGGCTCGCCGGAGTTCTAACGACAGTAAGAGACCGAGGTAACGAAATGTCATCGACGAGAAGGTATTTTCTAAAGAGCAGTGGATTGGCGCTGGCGAGCATTGGCGCAGTCACGCAGTCTCCTTCGTTTCTGACGCGCGCGCTTGCCCAGACTGGAGCGAAAGGTTCGAGCCGGAACAAGAAGATACTGAT
>JANNRD010000034.1:0-3593 GCA_031401095.1 Acidobacteriota bacterium | reverse complement strand
GCGGCGCGACCGGCGGTGCCGGTACCGCCCCTGTCGGAAACCGCGGAATCTGGAAGTCGACCGACGGGGGTCTCAACTGGCGTCTCCTTAATATTGTTAATGACGGTCTCGACAGGTCCGCGACTGACGTTCTGCTCGATCCGAGAAACCCCCAACGCGTCTATGCGGCGATCCTCAATGTGGGGATTTATCGCTCTGAAGGCGGAGGCGAACCCGGGACATGGCAGAAGCTCAGTGGGGGACTTCCCGATTCCGACCCAAACAATCCAACGTTTCGAAGGGTCTTGCTCGACCCCGGGCCCCCGCTGCCGCCTTCCAATCAGGCCACTCTCTACGCTGCCTTCGGAGCCGCTAATGACGATCTGCTCGGTATCTGGCGCTCGACCGACAACGGCGTGACTTGGACCAAAACAGCCACTCCCCAGATTCAAGGGCAGGCAAACTACAATCTCGCGCTCGCGGTCGATCCCGTCGATGCGAACGTTGTCTATTACGGAACGTCGGCAAACGGTTCAAACAACGCGGGAACTGTCTTCCGGACAACCAACGGCGGCCAAAGCTGGATCGATGTCAGCACCGGAAGCGGGACCGGCGGCCTGCATGCAGATACTCACTCAATAATCGTCTGCCCGCTCAATCGCGATATCGTCTTCACCGGGAATGATGGGGGCGTCTGGCGGTCTGACAACGCGATGAGCAGTCCCGTGACGTGGATCGCCCTCAATGAAACGCTCAACATCACTCAGTTTCAATCGATCGCGCTCCATCCAACCAATCCCAACATCGTCATCGGTGGGACTCAGGACAACGGAACAAACCGCTACGACGGCAACAGCCTTTGGTCTCATATTCGAGATGGTGATGGTGGCTACACTTTGATCGATCAGACTACGCCGGAGACGATGTATCACACGTTCTTCAATCAGAACAATTCCGATGGAGACAGGGCCCAGCTTGGACCTGAGATATCGTTTAACGGTGGTCAGAGCTGGGTGCGTCGAGGTTGCTTTGGCTGCTCTGTCGATCCCGTGAACATCAATCCGGCGGATCGTGTGGGTTTTTACGCGCCAATGGCGATCCACCCCGGCTTTACAGGACCGTCGGGGAATGTCATTTACTTTGGCACGCATCGCCTCTATCGATCAGCTGATCAAGGTGTGACCTGGAAGGGCCTCGGCCCCAGCGGAGACGGCTTTGGTGTTGATTTGACCAAAGGGTCAAGTCGACTATCTGCAATCGCGGCTTTTCCGAAGCTGGATGGCGCGACACCAACACCAGGCGAAACCGTCTGGGTGGGCACCAGCGATGGACTGGTCCAGGTGGCGACCAATGCCGGCGCGATTGCGACCGCGTCATTTGCCAATGTTACCAGGGCGCCACTGCCAAACCGCTTTGTGAGTGATATCGGACTCGATCCAAATGACGCTCGTCGCGCTGTTGTCACCTACTCTGGATTCTCGCTCAGCACGCCAACAACCCCGGGCCATGTCTTTCGGACATTGGACCAGGGGAACACCTGGACCGATGTCAGCGGCAATCTGCCTGATGTGCCAGTGACCTCGGTCGCGCTTCATCCGATCGATTCGAACAAGATCTACATCGGGACAGATCTTGGGGTCTTCATGACGGCTGATGCGGGTGGGACCTGGGCAAGGATGGGCAACGGTATGCCGCGTGTCGCGACTTACATGATCAGGTATCAGGCGGCAACGAACACACTCTTTGCAGCGACCCACGGCCGGGGCATCTTCCGGCTGACAACGAGTCGAGCGTTGGCAACTGTGTCGGCAGCCAGTTTCAATGCCTCGGCGATTGCAAGTGAATCGATCGTCGCGTCGTTTGGGTCCGGTCTCTCAGTGGCCACGGTGGCTGCAAGCTCATTGCCGCTCCCACTGGTGCTCGGTGGATCGCGCGTCACGGTGAGAGACAGCGGGGGCACCGAACGAGCTGCATCCTGGTTCTTTGTTTCTCCCGCACAGGCCAACTTCCAAATCCCGCCGGGTACCGCGACCGGACCGGCAACGATAACGATCACGAGCAGCACCGGCAATGTTTCTCAGGGAACTGTCGAGATACACGTTGTCGCGCCGGCGCTGTTTTCCGCTAATTCCGATGGCTCCGGAGCCGCGACGGGTTTTGCCTTAAGGGTGGGCGCCAACAATTCGGAGACCTCCATACCACTTGCTGTGCTGGACGGAACGAACAAGTTTGTGACGAACGCGGTCGACATGGGTATCGCCTCGGATCAGACATTTCTCGTGCTCTTCGGTGGCGGAATTCGATTCAGAAGCGCAATTTCGAATGTCAGCGCGAATGTTGGACAGACCTCGGTGTCGGTCCAATACGCGGGCCCGCAGCCCGACTTCGTTGGACTCGATCAGGTCAATCTGCTGGTTCCACGTAGTCTTATTGGCCGGGGAGAGGTTGATGTCACGCTGACGGCGGATGGCAAACAAGCGAATGCCTTGCGGGTGAAGTTCAAATAGCGCGATTTTCGGCCAGCAGGGCCGGTTCTGCGGTCGGAGGACGGATTGCTCGAAAAGCTCAAGCGACTCCAGTATGGCGCCCGTATCAAGCTCTATAGCGGTGATCAGATGCAGGTCCTCGAGGTTGCGGGCAGACGCACTCAGCTTTTGCGCGGTGGCAAAGGTCCCCCGCTCCTTTACCTGCACACAGCGATCGGTGAAACCAACTGGCTACCGTTTCATCAAGGCCTGTCTCGTGAGTTTGATGTCATTGCCCCGGCGCATCCCGGCTTCGGGCTTTCCGCCGGCGGCGATGAGCTCGAAGAGATGGAGGACATCATCTTCCACTATCTCGATCTGCTGGCGCACCTCGGACTCGGGCGGGTTCACCTGGTCGGTTCGTCTCTCGGTGGCTGGATCGCGGCAGAATTTGCATTACGATATCCGGAGCGAGTAGATCATCTGGTCCTCGTGGATGCCGCAGGGCTACAGTTGGATCAATCGCCTCTCGTGGAGGCGATGCCGGAAACAATGGATGCGGTTGCTCTCCGAGAGCTGATGCTTCACGATCCGTCGTCATTTGTCGGGGAGCTTCTCTTCCCGCAGGTCGAGGATCCGGGTCGCATCGGGCATGTCGGTCGAGCGACCATCGAGAACGCGTGGAGTCGCGGGCGCCACAATCCGAAGCTTCGCTCGCGACTGCATCGCATTTTGAGACCCACTCTTGTTCTTTGGGGCGCCGATGACGCGTTCTATCCGGTGAGCTACGCTCGCGCTTTTCACAAAGCGATCCCAGGCTCGGCGGTTCACTTGATCGAGAGGTGCGGGCATTTGCCAATGTTTGAGCAGGAGGCAGAGTTCGTCGCGGCGGTCGCTCGCTTCCTCAAGACCGGCGAGACCGGTTTTGCGAATGGTTTGTCCTGAGTTAGAGTTGTCTCGCAAGCCGGGATTGCGGCAGTCGGGCTCCATCCTCGAATCCGCACTTCTTTCGGGACTTCGATTCTTCCTATGCCAAAGATCATTCGTCGTCACTCAGTTGCCGTCAGTGTCGGGGGAGTCCTCGTTGGAGACGACAACGCAGTCGTCGTGCAGTCGATGACCAACACCGACACCGCGGATGCCATCGCG
>JANNRD010000033.1:0-4157 GCA_031401095.1 Acidobacteriota bacterium | reverse complement strand
GTTCGCCGAAGCGGCCGGCGAACCGCCAGCGCCACCCAGACTACGCTCCAGATGGCGGCTTCACGAAAGGAGACCTCGTGCGCTTTGCGGTGAAAGACGCCGAGGTCGAGGGCTAGCAGTAGACAAACGAATGCGGTGAAGGCCAGGTAGGCCCACCAGTATTCGGAAAGCGGAAAGAGAGTTGCGTCCATCGTCTGGCTCTTGCAGTTCGTCAGTACGGTTGTCGGAACATTCGCGCAAGCGATTCACTTACCGCGGGGATGCTGCTTGTGGCAGACCATGGAAAAGCTCTGAACCAGTTGCTGTCTTCTTGAGTCTGCCGGAAGGGCCGGCAATCATCATTCGCCAGCCAGCCAGCCGCCGGGCGTGCGCCAGCGCCAGGCGACCAGCGCGTTCAAATCGCGGATGAACAGGTCGTCGCCGGAAACCGCCAGATGCGCCCAGCTTTCGTCTTCGCTGACTTGTTTTTCGGAAAGCAACTCAAACTCTTTGGGGTTGGCCTTGATCAGCAGCAACACGCCGCGTTCATCGAGCGCGAGGATGCGATCACGCTGCGCCACCAGGCTGGCGTATTTGCCGAAGGGTTTGGAAGTCCAAGTGCGTTCGCCCGTTTGCAGATTGATGCAAGTGAAACGTTGATTGCCCATGTGGAGATAGGCGTGGCCGTCAATCACGACCGGCGTGGACATATATCCTTGCGCGGTGTTCTGCCAGGCTTCTGCGACGGTGAAACCGGTTGATCCTCTATTGATGCGATAGAGCCACGATTTGTTTTGATAACTGCTGGTAAGGATCGCGTCGCCGAAGACGACCGGCGTCAGAATGTTCATGCCCCGGAAGGAAGGAACATTTTGAATCCACAATTGCCGGCCCGTTTCGAGATCGAGTCCGACCAGTTGCTCGCGTGTTTGCACCAGCAGTTGCCGAGTGCCCGCCACTTCGGCCAGCACGGGCGAAGAAAAAGCGCCGTTCGTCATAATGCTGCTCTCGCCGCCCAGCGCGCGCCAGATGACTTTGCCGGTGCGCTTGTCCAGCTTCACTGCCGCATTGCCGCCCTGGATGTAGAGCGCGTTGCCGTCCACCAACGGCGAACAGACCAGGCCGAACTCTGGCATGGGCGTGCCAAACGCTTTGGTGAAATCCACGCGCCATTGTTCTTCGCCGGTTTTGGCATCGAGGCTGACCAGCACATCACGCATTCCGGCGACAAACACGCTCTTGCCGTCATACGCGGGCGTGGCGCGAATCCAATCGCCCCGCGATTTGGCATAGAAGGGCACGTTCAGCGCGCCAGGCCATTCGACTTTCCACAATTCTTTTCCCGTGGCGCGCGCGAGTGCCCGCACCACCTCGGTTGACTTCTCTTTGGTTTCGGTCACGAAGACGGCCTCCGCCGACATCACCGGCCCCGAATAGCCCGGTCCCAAGGTGACGCGCCAGCGCGGCTGCAAATAGTTGTCGGTCAGGCGGTCTGGCCACGCCGGGCCTGCCACTTGCCCATCGCGGTTAGGGCCGCGCCACTGATTCCATTCCTGTTCACTGTTCAAGCCGAAAGCAGCGTGGGCCTCGACGGCGAGATAGAGAGTCAAGACCACCGCAGTCAATTGAATTAGTCGAATCATTCGTGAAGTCTCCTTAATCGCGCGCGCAATCGGGTCACTGCTCAGTCGTTGCGGCAAGTGCCAACGCCGCCGGCAAGCTCGACACAGCCCGGATAGTGCCCAGGCGGCGAACGCAGCGATGATATTCATTTCTGCTGCTTGCCCCTCCTTAAACCGCTCCCTCCTTCAACGAGGAGCAGTCTAGTGGCTTCGTTTCCGTCTGTCAAAGATATTTCCATGACATCTACTAGATTTCGGCTAAAACTGCACAGCATAAGCTTGACAACCACTTGACAGACGTTTAGGATGCTCGTGTCACTGAAGCGAATAGGTTGAGGGGTTTCCTTAATGAACAAGCGATCGGCAGTCATCTGATTCTGGGACTATCGGCCCCGGCAGGCGCCGATAACTTCAAGGAGTTGGAGGTCTTGGCTTCTGTTGATGCTTCTCGGTACACCGGAAAGTGGTATGAGCTCGCGTTTGCCGAACCGAGTTCGAGAACAGACCGCGTCGGCGAGTTGATTTGCGCCCTCGTGGTTGTCGTGGCTGCCGGTGATCTGGGGATTCGATGTCTCCCGGCTGGTGAAAACAAGGCAATCCAATTGAGTAAGACCCCGACAGACTGAATCGCAATGAAGACTCTGTTGTATCCAATCCGTGCCGTTTCCAAGCTGACCGGGATCAGCATTGATACGCTCCGCGCCTGGGAGCGGCGCTATCAAGCCGTCACTCCGCAGCGTGAAGAGAGTAGACGACTCTATACCGAGGCCGATGTGCAGCGGCTGCATTTACTGAACGCGGCGGTGGAAAAAGGCCACGCGATCGGTCGCCTGGCGGCGCTTGACAATGAAGAATTGCAATCGCTCATCCTCAGTCCAACCGCGTCGGCGAATGGCGTCGAGCCGGTGAAGTCAACCCGCCCGCAAGAGTCCGTCTCGGAGGAGCAGTTAGCGCCACGTTCGCTGATGGAGGCCATCCAGCGTCTGGATTATGCGAAAGCGGAGCGTGAACTGTCGCTGTTGGCCGCTGTCTTGCCGCTGCGCGAATTGGTTCACAGCGTTGCCTTGCCCTTGATGCGGCAAGTCGGCAAGGCCTGGCACGAGGGAAGGCTGAGCCTTGCCCAGGAACATATGACCTCGGCCTTGCTGCGCAATCTGCTCGGCGCGCTGATCCCGCTTTACCGGCGCACGTCGCAGTCCGTCAAGCTACTGTTTGCGACTCCCAGCGGAGAGCATCACGAATTCGGCATTCTGGTTTCAGCGATGCTGGCGGCGGGCGGCGGTTTGGACGTCCTTTATCTGGGGGCCAACCTGCCCGGTGAAGAGATTGTCGGCGCGGCCCGGAAGACCGCGCCGCAAGTAGTCGTTCTGGGATTCATCGGAGCCAACGGCGCCACGGCGGGAATGGCGGAACTTCAACTGGTCGCGCATCAGCTGCCCGCGCAAATCGAATGGCGCAGCCTGGTAGCGCGCTTGCTTGGGGTGCAAGAGGCCGTGGTTCGAATCCCGCCGTCCCGACTTTTGGGATCAACCGCTTGCGGGCATCTAAATGGTGCCCGTTTTGCTTTTGCGGACTCCAGCGTAGATAAGCGAGCATTTCCCGCTTTCCCCGGCAGACATCCAGCCGCATATCGAACCTCGTCCGAGACCTTGCGCCACTTGCGCCGCCCGGTGAAGGGGCGCGCGCAAACCGTGCAGATTTTGACAGGTAGTTCGCTCTTCCTCACTTCGAGTTTTGCACGAGTCAAACCATCGTTTTCGCGGTCATCCACAGCGCCAGCGCGCCGCGCGCGCTCCACGCAGCCGTGCGCAGCCAGTTCGACGCGACGAGGAACTGATGCGCTTTTGCTTCAAAGCCCGACGCCAGGAGATTGTGTTGCGGTTCCTGCACGAACATGGTCGAGAACCAGATCAGGACAAGCAAAACGGCTCCGATTAACGCTTCACTGAATCGAATGCCTGGCGGTCTGAACCAGAGCAACAGCACGGTGATCAGCGCTTCGATCAACATTGGCGGACCGACAACGAGCGTTGTCAGGCGGGAATGCGCAATCGCGTAAGCGGTGAAAGCTTCTTTGCCGACGCGATCGAACAACGGGTAATGCACGATTTGCACGAACCAGATCAGCCCGGTCATATACAGAGTTGCCGCAAGCTGTGCGAGCAAAAGAATCTTCAATATCGTCTGGTTCATATACTTGTCAAAGCCTCTGCCGCCGCAATGCCCGACAACACAACAGGCGCCTCAATTACCGCGGCCGGACCGTTGCCAATCCGCCATCCACCCCGATCACTTGCCCCGTCACCCAACTGTTGGCCGGATCGAGCAGCCAGGCAATCGCGCTGGCGACTTCGTCCGGCGCACCAATCCGTCCCAGCGCGTGCATGGACACCGAGGCTTTCACGGCTGCTTCGTTGCCCGTGATGCGCGCGGTGAGCGGTGTCGCCACCAGGCCCGGCGCGACGCAGTTCACGCGGATGCCGCGCGCCGCATACGAAGCCGCCGCTGATAACGTCAAGCCGATGACGCCGGCTTTCGCGGCGGCGATGGCTTCGT
>JANNRD010000032.1:0-1533 GCA_031401095.1 Acidobacteriota bacterium | reverse complement strand
CTCGTGGGCGTGGCGCTGATCGTCTCGCTTGTCCCTGGCCGCCCGCCGCGACTACCACCTCGACTTTCAGGAGAAGACTCTATGAAGATTTTGCGCCCTCTCATGCTCGTCATCGCGTCCCCTGTCGGTGCAAGGCTGGCCGGTGATGAAACCGTCGGCAAGGCAGACGACGATGCTTGAGGTGCGTGCCGAGTATCAGCAGAGACTTGCGGCGCGCAGTTCGTGGCTCAGGCGCGAGGAGTCACTGAGTCGGCGCTTGTGGGTCTGCCGTCGGATTGTCTTTGTGGCCGGCGCAGCGGCGCTCCTTGCTGTGCTCGATGGCCTCTTCGCACCCTGGTGGATCGGTCTTCCGGTAGTCACCTTCATGATACTGATGGTCGTGCACCAACGGATCAACGAAACGTGTCAGACCGCCTCGCGCGCCGTTGCTTTTTACGAACGGGGCATTGCGCGCCTTTCAGACGCGTGGGTGGGCGCTGGCGAAACCGGTGACCGCTTCGCCGACAAATCTCATCCCTACCTTGAGGACCTGGATATCTTTGGCCGGGGTTCGCTTTTTGAGTTGATCTCGAGTGCACGAACGCGGGCCGGTGAAGATCGTCTTGCCTCCTGGTTGCTCGCGCCCGCCAAGGTGGGCGAGATTCGCCAACGGCAGGAAGCCATCGCCGAATTGCGTCCTCTGCTCGACCTCCGTGAGGAACTTTCCCTGCTTGGTGCGAGCGCCCGCGTCGGTGTCGACAGTGGATCTTTGCTTACCTGGGCGTCTGCACCGCCAATTCGGTTCTCGAGCGCAACGCGAGTCATCGGTGTGGTCCTCGGGATTATCACAATTGCGGCGATGGTCGCGTGGGCGACACTGGGCAACCGCAGCCTTGCGCTCGCGATGCTGCTTTGCGAGACAGTGTTCCTCCTGCTCACCCGGCGCCGTGTCGGGCAGATCATGAGCGAGGTCGAGCGGCCAACCCGCGACCTGCGTCTGCTTGCCGCAATCCTCGCGCGGGTCGAGAAAGAGACCTTCTCGTCGACCAGGCTTGTCTCCCTTCGCGCCGCCCTTGATGCTCAGGGAATGCCTCCGTCGCGGCAGATCGCCCGGTTGTATCTGCTCATTGATCTGCTCGATTCAACCAAGAGTTTCTTCTTTGCGCCATTAGCATTCGTTTTGCTGCTGCCCGCCCAACTGTCGATTGCCATCGAGCGCTGGCGTCAGATCTCCGGGCCGGCAGTAATCCGTTGGCTGGATGCGCTTGGTGAGTTTGAGGCAATCTCGTCGTTCGCTGGTTATTCGGCCGAACATCCCCGTGATCCGTTTCCGGAGCTGACTTCATCGGGAACTTGTTTCGAAGGTGAAGGACTGGCCCATCCATTGATTCCGGAGTCTCGCGCGGTTTCAAATGAAGTCGCGCTTGGCGAGGAGCCGCGGGTACTGATAGTCAGTGGCTCGAACATGTCCGGAAAGAGCACACTGCTGAGAACAGTTGGGATCAACGCGGTGCTCGCCTTCGCCGGGGCTCCGGTACGCGCCACCAGATTGCT
>JANNRD010000031.1:0-4575 GCA_031401095.1 Acidobacteriota bacterium | reverse complement strand
ATCTCGAGAAGCTGGAGGTTGAGGGTCACGTTCGCAGAGAGGGCGCAGCGTTCTCGCTTGTCTGAGTGGGTCTTGAGGCAAGAGGAGAAGAAGGAGACTCACGCGAAGTACGCGAAGGTTGATGGGAAGACGAAATCGGTGTCCCATTCCCCTTCGCGCTTTCGAGTTAAGACTTGCGGTTGACGGCGGGATCGAGCTACTATGACGCATTCCGGCTAATGGTGTCGCATAGCCGGGGATGGCGACAACAGTTCTTTGTTCGACAAACAGCGCGTGGCGATTTACGGCGACTTGCTCCACCAAAAAAAACTGCTAAAGGGTCGTAGGGAATTCGTCTTAATTTGGGTATGGCAAAGAGCCTCGCGTTGTAGTGACGCGGGGTTTTCGTTTTTTCCGGCTCGGCACTGGAATCTATGATCAGTTTTCGGGAATTCATTCAAGAAGATCGTGTTCGTGTCTTTGATGGCGCGATGGGGACCATGCTCTATTCGAAGGGCGTCTACATCAATCGTTGTTTCGATGAGCTCAACCTCTCAAGCCCGGAGATAGTGCTTGGTATTCATCGTGAGTACGTCAAGGCAGGCGCGGAGATCATTGAGACAAATACCTATGGCGCGTCACGCCTCAAGCTGACGAACTATGGCTTGGATGATCGGCACAACGAGATCAACGTCACCGCCGCAAGGATCGCGCGCCGGGCTGCCGAGAAGGCGAGTCATGAGGTCTATATCGCGGGCGCTATCTCCCCGCTGGGTGTCCGGATCGAGCCATACGGCCCGACGTCGATGGAGGATGCGAAGGGCATCTTCCGCGCGCAGGCGGAGGCGTTGCTTGAAGGGGGCGTGGATTGCTTTGTGCTTGAGACGTTCCACGACCTCGATGAGATTCACCAGGCCATTCGTGCGGTCAGGGAGCTTTGCGATCTTGTCATCTTTGCTCAGGTGACGATCACGGATCAGGGGGAAACGGTCTACGGTACGGGGCCTGAAGTTTTCACGCCCCGTCTCGACGAATGGCTCAACCAGGAGGGTGCGGATGTCATTGGGCTCAATTGTTCCGTTGGGCCGCAGATCGTCCTCTCGGCGATTGAGCGTATGCGGCCCCTCACCAGCCGGCGTCTCTCGGCTCAGCCAAATGCGGGCATGCCGCGCGACGTTCAAGGCCGGCAGATGTACATGTGCTCACCGGAGTACATGGCCAAGTACGCCAAGCGATTGATCAACGCCGGAGTGAAATTTATTGGTGGTTGTTGCGGGACAACGCCTGAGCACATCAAGCTGATCGCGGATGCGGTGAGGGCATTGAGCCCTGGTCGCAGCGCGGTTCGAGCAATCACGGTTGAGGACCAGAGCGTCAAGGTCGAGCCCGTTCCGTTTGCCGATCGATCGCGATTCTCACGCAAGATTGCGGGTGGAGAGTTCGTCACGAGCGTTGAAATTGTTCC
The DNA here is from genome assembly GCA_031401095.1 of Acidobacteriota bacterium. Classification (GTDB taxonomy): domain Bacteria; phylum Acidobacteriota; class Blastocatellia; order RBC074; family RBC074; genus JANNRD01. The sequence goes on along the minus strand of JANNRD010000031.1, from coordinate 3,131 downwards.
CCCGAAGGGCTGCGACGCGTCGAAGATGATCGAGGGAGTGAGGGCGCTCAAGGAAGCGGGCGTAGATGCCGTCAACGTTCCCGATGGGCCACGCGCGCAGTCCCGCATGGGTGCGCTGGCGGTTTCGTTGATCATCGAACAGCAGGTCGGTATCGAAGCGGTGACTCATTACGCATGCCGCGACCGGAACCTGCTCGGAATGCAGTCCGACTTGCTGGGTGCGGCTGCTCTTGGCCTTCACAATTTTCTGCTCGTGACCGGCGACCCACCAAAGATGGGTCCATATCCAGATGCGACGGCAGTCTTTGACATTGATGCGATCGGTTTGACCCACATGGTCAATCGGCTCAATCACGGTCTGGATCCAGGTGGCAACCCGATTGGCCGCCCGACCGCGTTTGTGATCGGAGTGGGCGTCAATCCCGGGGCAATCGATCTCGATCACGAGATTCGTCGCTTTGAATGGAAGGTCGAGGCGGGGGCCGAGTTTGCAATTACTCAACCGGTCTTCGACGCCCAACAACTGAAGGCGTTTCTGAAGAGGATTGAGCATTGCCGGATACCGATCATTCCGGGCATCTGGCCGCTGGTCAGCTTTCGCAACGCCGAGTTCCTCAACAACGAGGTTCCAGGCGCGTCGGTGCCACCAGCCGTCCTTGAGCGGATGCGGAATGCCGAGGACGGAGTCTCCGCCCTCAAGGAAGGTCTGCGGATTGCACAGGAAATGCTTCGGGAAGTGCGGCCGTATGTTCAGGGAGTGCAGGTCTCGGCACCATTCGGCAGAATCCCTCACGCTCTGGAAGTCTTTGAGGTGCTGGTCTAGTGGGAGGCATGAAGATCGAATCAGGAACAAGCAACCGGCTAAGGAAGCTGCTTGAGCAACGGATCGTGGTCATCGATGGCGCGATGGGGACCATGATCCAGAGGCACCGCCTCGAGGAACCAGCGTATCGCGGTGACCGTTTCACTCAATGGAGCTGCGATCTCAAGGGCAACTTCGACGTCCTCTCCTTGACGCAACCCCAGATTGTCTCGGAGATACACCGTCAGTATCTCGAAGCAGGCGCGGACATCATCGAGACAAATACCTTCAATGCGCAGGCACTTTCGCTCTCGGACTACGGCCTCGAGCATCTTGCCTACGAGCTCAACCATCGCTCAGCATCTCTGGCGCGGAAAGTGGTTGATCAATTCCAGTTCGAACATCCGGATCGCGAGTGTTTTGTCGCGGGCGCATTGGGGCCGACCAATCGGACGGCCTCGCTCTCACCCGACGTCAACGACCCGGCCTTTCGGGCCGTCTCGTTCGACCAGCTGGTCGCAGCCTATTACGATCAGGCGCGCGGACTCTTTGATGGCGGAGTCGATGTGCTGCTGGTCGAGACTGTCTTCGACACACTCAACTCGAAGGCCGCGCTCTTCGCGATCGAGCGATACTTTGATGTCACCGGCAAGCGGTTGCCGGTCATGCTCTCATTTACGATCACCGATCTCAGTGGGAGGACGCTGTCAGGCCAGACGGTCGAGGCCTACTGGAATTCTGTCTCTCATATGGACCTGCTGAGCATTGGCATCAATTGCGCCCTCGGGCCGAAGGAGATGCGGCCCTTCATTGAGGAACTTGCGGGGATCGTCCCGATCTATGTCAGTTGTTATCCGAACGCCGGTTTACCAGACCCGCTCTCGGCAACGGGTTTTCCGGAGACTCCTGAGACAATGACGCCGCAACTCAAGGAGTGGGCCGAACTGGGCTGGCTCAACTTTGTCGGTGGTTGCTGCGGCACGACACCCGAGCACATTCGATCGCTTGCGGCGGCGGTTCGCGACTGCGCGCCGAGAGTTCCGCCGAGGATCGAGCCCGATCTGCGGTTAAGCGGACTCGAGGCAGTGACAGTCCGGCCCGAGAGCAACTTCATTAACATCGGCGAACGCACGAATGTGACGGGGTCCCCGCAGTTTTCGAGGCTGGTGCTTGCGGGCGAATACGAAGCGGCACTGGCGATCGCGCGCCATCAGGTCGAAAATGGAGCGCAGCTGATCGACGTCAACATGGATGAGGGGATGCTCGATTCCGAACAGGCGATGACGACCTTCCTTCACCTGATTGGCGCCGAGCCCGATATCGCGCGTGTCCCGATTGTTGTCGACAGTTCGAAATGGTCGGTCATCGAGGCTGGCCTCAAGTGCAGCCAGGGCAAGGGTATCGTCAATTCGATCAGCCTCAAGGAAGGCGAGGAGAAGTTTGTCGAGCAGGCACGGCTGGTCCGGCGGTACGGGGCCGCGGTCATCGTCATGGCATTCGATGAGCAAGGCCAGGCAGACTCCTTCGAGCGAAAGACCGAGATTTGCTCGAGAGGCTATCGCATCCTGACGGAGAGAGTCGGCTTTCCCCCACAAGACATTATTTTCGATCCGAACATTCTGACGGTTGCGACGGGCATCGAGGAGCACAACGACTATGCGGTCGCCTTTATCCGGGCGACTCGTTGGATAAAGGAGAATCTTCCCTTTGCCAAAGTGAGCGGAGGCGTGAGCAACATCTCTTTCTCCTTCCGCGGCAATAATGTCGTTCGGGAAGCAATGCATTCGGCCTTTCTCTACCACGCCATTCGGGCGGGGATGGATATGGGGATCGTCAACGCTGGCCAGCTCGCAGTTTATGACGAGATTCCAAAGGACCTCCTCGAGCTCGTCGAAGACGTAATTCTCAACCGTCGAGAGGACAGTACGGAGCGCTTGATTGCCTTTGCCGAGTCCGTCAAGCAGCTTGGCAGGGTCGAAGCGAAGGCCGACGAGTGGCGCGACGGCAGTGTTGATGAGCGTCTCTCGCACGCGCTCGTCAAGGGCATCGTTGAATTCATCGAAGGAGATACAGAGGAGGCCCGGCAGAAGTACGGCCGCCCGCTCTCGGTCATCGAGGGGCCGCTCATGGCCGGAATGAATGTCGTCGGCGATCTCTTCGGATCGGGAAAGATGTTCCTCCCGCAGGTCGTCAAGAGCGCTCGAGTCATGAAGAAGGCCGTGGCCTACCTGTTGCCCTACCTCGAGGCGGAAAAGGAAGCCTCAGGCAGCAAGCAAGCGCAGGGCAAGATACTGCTCGCGACGGTCAAGGGCGATGTCCACGACATCGG
>JANNRD010000030.1:0-9843 GCA_031401095.1 Acidobacteriota bacterium | reverse complement strand
CCGCTGCCGCGCCCGGGACGTTCTCGAACTCGAACGTGACGACACTGACCCCTTGAGCAAACCGGCGGACGGCGTTGAGGTCATCGTAAGACGCATTTACTTCAAGGTCGGATATCTGCCCCGTGGGTGTATCAGTTTCAGGCGAAAAGGTGTGCACGCGGTAGCCCATGCGGCGAGCGGAAATCGCGAACATGCGGCCGAGTTGGCCGCTGCCAAGCACTCCGATCGTTGCACCCGGGTTGATAACGGCAGGCGAGCGCGTCACAAAGACAACTTATCGTTGAGGACCGATTCCGTCTGACGCGCGCGGAACTTGTGAAGCTGACTTCGTAGTTCCGGTCGCGAATTTGCCAGGATTGCGACAGCCAGCAACCCGGCATTGGTCGCTCCTGACTTCCCGATCGCGAGAGTTCCAACCGGTATGCCGCTCGGCATCTGAACGATTGAGAGCAGGGAATCGATGCCTCTCAGAGCGTGGCTCTCGATCGGAACGCCGAGCACGGGAATGAGCGTCTGAGCCGCGACCATGCCAGGGAGATGTGCGGCGCCGCCCGCCCCGGCAATAATGACCTCAATCCCACGGGCTTCAGCGGTTGTCGCAAACTCACTCATCCATGACGGTGTGCGATGCGCTGAAACGATCAGGCTCTCGTGCTCGATCTCAAATTCAGCCAGTACCTCAACCGCGTACCGCATCGTCTCCCAGTCAGACCTGCTGCCCATGATAACCGCGACAAGTGGCTTCTTTTCGTCTACTTCATCCATCGAACGCCATCATTACTTAAACCTGCTCACCGGATCAAGGACAACAAGCACAACCGGACCGCAGGACCCAAAGCCTCACCCCAATGCCTGACCCCAATGCCTGACACTTGACGCGGAACTTTCCTTGTACTAGTGTCGTAGTACACTATGACAAGATGGAAGCTGGAGAGGAGAAGATGGCGGAGAATCTGGACGAGCGATTTCACATCGATGCTGGAGACCCGACGCCGATCTACGCGCAGCTCGAGCGCGCGATCAGGTTTGCGATTGCGACCGAACGGTTGCGCGTCGGTGAGCAATTGCCGACCGTCCGTCAGATGGCGGTCGAACTGCGGATCAACGCCAACACGGTAGCCAAGGTCTACACCGAACTCGAGCGCGTCGGTATCCTCGAGACTCGACGCGGTGTCGGAACCTTTGTCCGCTCGCGAGACCTGCTTCTGGCGCGTGGTCGGCGGAGCGATCGCGAACGAGAACTCTTCTCGCTCGCAACTCGCTTTCTGACCGAGGCTGCCGCGCTTGGCTTTTCGCTCGACGAGGTGATTGACCATCTCGCGAGCCGACGAAAAAAGGAGAGTTGATATCATGACTAGCATGACTACACTGATTCAGGCCAAAAGTTCGACACCCACTACGAGCAGCATTCGCCCGAATGTCGTCGGTGCGCTACTGCTTGCGCTGCCGACGCTCGCCGGGGCCGGATTGGCGCTGCTGGCACAGAACCCCGTTCCTGTCTTGGTCGGGCTAATCGTCGGATTGCTTGCGGCACAGGCCCCCAAAATAGCAAAGCAATGGGAACGCGCAGTGGTTCTTCGACTTGGCCGCTACGCCGGTCTCCGGGGACCCGGCCTCTTTTGGATCCTACCCTTCATCGAGACGGTGCCGGCCTGGATAGATCAGCGCGTCATTACCACAAACTTCGCAGCGGAGCAGACACTAACCTCCGATACGGTGCCAGTGAACGTCGATGCTGTGCTCTTTTGGATGGTCTACGATCCCGAAAAAGCGGCTCTCGAGGTGCAGGACTACGCACAGGCGGTCAGTTGGGCTGCGCAAACCGCGCTCCGGGATATCATCGGTCGGACAAATTTGACCGATCTGCTGCGAGGGCGCGAGCGAATCGAAGAGGAGCTGCAGCGACTGATAGATCACCGCACCAACCCGTGGGGCGTGACCGTCCAATCGGTCGAGATGCGCGACGTCATCATCCCTGATGCGCTCCAGGACGCGATGTCGCGCGAGGCCCAGGCGGCCCGTGAAAAACAGGCAAGAATCATTCTCGCTCAGGCCGAGGTTGAGATCGCTCACATGTTCGAGAAAGCGTCACATTCGTATCACCAGAACCCAACAGCGCTTCACCTGCGCGCCATGAACATGCTCTATGAGGGTCTCAAGGAGAAGGGTGCGATGATGATCATCCCAAGCACAGCGGTTGAATCGATGGGTATGGGCGGCCTTCTCGGCGCAGCTGCCTTGAGACAACAGCAACTATCGGAAACACCCCCAGACGAAGTTTCTCACCCCTCGAAGTAGGCCAGAGTTCGTGACGATGCCAGTCCGTCCTTCGGACTCTCCGACGGGCTCAATCAAGTTCGGGGGACAGGCTCCGCCACCCTCTCAGTTGGCCAGCTAACACGACGGCGGGAAGACTGGCATCGTCAACCGTGCGGTGTCAGTCCAGCTTAGCGTGTGCAGATTTCGACCACCGGTATGCGCGCCAGCACTGATACGAGCCTGCGGATTCGTCACCAGAGTAGCACCAAGCACCGCTCCTTCCGAAGCCAGCCAGACCTTACTCCAACCCGTCGTCCCCTCCGGGATAATCTCCCCAAGCCGCGGAGTTGTTCGTGGAAAGGAGTCGCCGACCCGCAGACGTAGTTGCCGTCGGCTGGTGCTGAGCGAAAAGCTAAACCCCGTCTCGACGTCATTGAAGATGAGCCCGTTTATCTGGCCGAGAGTCCCAGTTCCGGAAAGAAGACTCCCGCCGAGCCTATTAAGGAACAGTAAACAGGAGAAGCCGTCGGCGGGACTGGGCACGCTGTCCACAGCGACTACCCGCGGAGCCTTGTTGAAGGCCTTTCCATCGAACCGAAGTTCAGCGGTCGTGCTACCCTGCGAGCACAAGGCCGGGTCGCTTTTGAGCGCCGCGAACGCCTCAGCAAACAGGCTCGCCGCGTGTCCCGAGGCGAGCTTTACCGATGTCTCGCCGATGAGGTAGTTGAAGCTGATGGGACAGCCAGTCATCGTGTCGACTGCGACTGCGACGACATAGCCTGCGGAATTCGGGTCGACATCAGAGGCGAGAAAGCTGCGTGTCTGGCTTGCCGTCAGGCAGATGAACATATCGGCCACCGACGGCGAGTCCTCGGCCACGAAAAACAGATGAATCGAGACCGGGCGACCGACGTTGACGCTGGTCAGGCTAAGCAGCGTGTTCTCGGTTGCGGGTGATGATGCGCTTGAACTGTAAAGCGGGAAGATCAGAACCGAGCCCGTCCGATCACCGGCCTGCTCGGAGTGGATCGGCAATGCAGTTCCCGGTGTACCCTGAAGGCAGGTTACCGGCAAACAGCTCTCAAGAATAATCGTCGCTTCGTTGGTTCCATCGTCGTTTCCGTCGTAGTTGACTTTCGATCCAAGGCAGAGTTGATCGCCGGGTTGCGCAGACTCGACCTCGAGTTGCACCTGCCACGAGATCGAAACGGTCTCTGCTGGGGCAACCGTCCCGCTCCAGTCGATCCTCGAGACCGTCGTCTCCGTGCAAACACCTGATCCGGTCGTCTGACACGACCCCGGAACGAGCTTCAGTCCGACCGGCAGGAGCGAGAAAAACTCAGGTCCAGGATTATCCCGTTGCGCGCGATTTCCGGTGTTGGTCAGCCGTGCTGTGACGGTCAAGGCTGAGCAGGGTGCGGCGTCGGCGATCGACACCTTGACATCGTCGGTGGAGAAACGGGCGCCACCTCCATCGCTGCAGAGGTTCGCTGGAGAACTCGAGTTCCGGGGAGCGACCGGCCCGACGGAAAAGTCACCCGAGTTCTGGTCAAGATCCTGGCACCCGTTACCAGCCCGCCGGATGGCCGTCGCGTTGCTCGGTGCAGGCGCCGGACCTGCCCCCTCATAGCAGGTCGCACTTCCGCCGTATCCGACCAGATCTACAATGTTTACACCCGCAGGACAGCCGCCGGTCAGCGTCGTCAACGAGTTCGTCACGGCAATCTTGCCAGCGGTCGCGGCCATGGCTATGCCTCCAACCGCATCCGGCGTCGGCAGTACGGCTCCATTTGTTCCGCCCGACGCGAGTTGGACGAGGAAGTAGTGTCCGGGGTGGATCGTCCCGCCGAGGTCCGTCCTCGACCAGGACGTGCCGCCCGAAGAAGTATATTGGAGGGCCCAACCAGAGAGATTGATGCTGCTGTTTCCCCGATTTATCAGCTCGACGAAGTCGTTGCGGAAGGTCGCCCCGCTGTTGCCACCGGCGCCATAGACCTGGCTGATCGTGATCGCGCCGGGGACAGAATTACGGGCTCGGATTAACGGAGAGGAGCGAGTTGAAAGTGAGAGAAGAAGAGTGGTGAGAAGGAGAAGGAATGATCGACGCATGATTGAAGTCACCTCCGGTGGAAAGCCCGAATATCGGGTGCGCTGGACCAAAAAGGGCCGGCCCTTGAGGTGACGTTTGAAGAGGCTGGCGTTGATTCGAACCGCAGAGGTGGCGGCAAGGCAGGAACCAAACTAATCGTCCGGGAGTTTACGTCAGGCGAGAGCGCCGGTCAAGAATGCAATGCGGAGGAGCAGGTGGCCGTTCAGGTTGGTCAAGGAGGGCCTCTCCTGGGCTAGGTTGGGGCTCGGCACCTCCGACTCCTCGTGGGACAAGAATCCATGGCGTTGGCACCTTTACGTTGCAGACATCGGGTCATGGACAAGCCACACACCCGCTCAGATTCCAGCACTTCCAATGATCGAGTTGGTCGCGTATGATAAAGAGTCACGATCAGGTGGGGGAATTCTGGAGAATGACAGAGCCTATGGAAGGCATGATTAAGGGTTCGGTGCCGGGAGCCGGGATCGAGGGTGGCGAAGTCATTTTGACGTGCTCGGATTACGACAGCACGGACTATAGTGCGTCCCGGATATTCTTTGGTGAGCAGGAGGGGCGTCTCGTCAGTGCGTCACCGACAAGGGTGATCGCCTCTATCCCGGAATATGAAATTGGCGTTTCCGCGGTCGAGTTGAGGCTTGAGAGCGCCTTTGGCAGCGCCAAATTCCCGTTCTTGCTGGGCACCAAGATAGCGGAGAATCTCCATCCGGTCTCCAACCCGGCGATCGATCCTGATGACGGCAGCGTCTATGTCACACTCTCCGGAACTCGGGGTCAGAAGGTCGGCGTTTCGATCTACCGCATCCTTCCCGACGGCACTGTTTCTCCCTTCATTTCTGAGATCATCAATCCCACTGGGCTGGCCTTCGATCGCGGAGGAACGCTGTTTGTGACGAGCCGGTATGATGGAACGCTCTATCGTATTTCAGCCTTCAAGGAGATCAAGGAATTCGCTTCGGATCTTGGAATAGCTACCGGACTGGCTTTTGACCGCAATGGCATTGCGTTTGTCGGCGATCGGAGCGGGACGATCTTTCGCATCAATGAGATTGGTGAGGCTCGACCATTTGCCTCGCTCGAACCAAGCGTCGCAGCCTACCACCTCGCCTTCGGGCCGGATGGGGACCTTTATGTTACCGGGCCAACGGTTTCATCATTCGATCGCGTGGCGCGGATCGATTCAACGGGAGGCGTGACGAACTTCTATACCGGCCTTGGACGTCCCCAGGGCCTCGCCTTCGACGTGGAGGGCAATCTCTATGTCGCGGCTTCTCTTCGCGGACATCGAGGAATTGTTCGGATCACTCCCGATGGCGGCCGGGCGGAGATGGTCGTCTGCGGAGCCACTCTCGTTGGTCTTGCGCTTGATGAGCGCGGGGACATGATCGTCGCGGGGACACAGCGTGTCTACCGCCTTCCGCTTGGTATCAGCGGCTATCGTCCCGTCCAGTAATTGATTGGGCAGCCATGCAACCAGTCGAAATCGGCATGAAGCAGGAATCGTGGTCAGGCGCAGAGTCGAAGGAGGCTCACCTGCGCGACATTCTCCGTCAAATGGGCTCGGTAGTGGTTGCTTTCTCTGGGGGAGTTGATAGCGCGTATCTCGCCTTTCTGGCAGCGAGCGAACTTGGACCGCGGGCGCTGGCAGTGACGGGAGAGAGTCCCAGCTATCCGGATTTCCAGCGTCAGGATGCGCTCGCATTCATCCGTCAGTATGGGATTGCGCACGAGTTCATCGAAACAGACGAGATGGACGATCCGCGTTATCAGGCGAACCCTGCCAACCGTTGTTATTTCTGCAAACACGAGCTTTTTCGTAACCTGAGCGCGATCGCGACGGACCGTGGTCTGGCGGTAGTCTGCGATGGAAACAACGCTGATGATGTCGGCGATTTTCGCCCGGGACGTCAGGCGGCGGCGGAATTCAAGGTTCGCAGCCCGCTGATCGAGGCTGGATTGAACAAGTCCGAGATTCGGGCGCTGGCGCAAGCAGCAGGGTTGCCGGTCTGGGATCGACCGGCGTCGGCGTGTCTCTCATCGAGGATCCCTTACGGGATGCCGGTGACGATTGAGAAGCTGTCGGCGATCGAGCGCGGTGAGGGTATTTTGCGAGCTTTCGGGTTCCGTTTGGCGCGGGTGCGACATCACGGCGATCTGGCGCGCATCGAGGTTTCGCCTGCGGAACTGCCGCGCGCGCTCGATCTCGAGATGGCGCGGAAGATGACGACGGCATTCAAGGAACTCGGCTTCAAGTTTGTCGCTCTCGATCTCGAAGGATACCGGAGCGGAGCCCTCAACGAAGTTCTCCGACAGCAATAGCAAGCAAGCGAGTCAGGGTTAGCCGGCTCGCTTCTTTTTTGAGAAGGCAGGACTGCGGCGAGGCAGGGCTTGCAGAGAAACCACCCGCGGAGGTAACTGTGGCCTTCCACGCATTTGTCGACGACACTCGTCAGATCAAGGAAGAGAATCCGTTTGAGTCAATGATGTCGCGTTTTGATAACGCTGCTGAAATCCTCAAGCTGGATCCCGATCTGTACAAGGTTCTGCGCGTCCCAAACAGAGAGATCACCATTTATATTCCCGTCTATATGGACAACGGGCACGTCGAGGTCTTCACCGGATATCGAGTTCAGCACAACTTTGCGCGGGGTCCGGCGAAAGGCGGAATTCGCTACGCGCCAGATGTGACACTCGACGAAGTACGCGCCCTGGCAGCCTGGATGACGTGGAAGTGCGCGGTGGTCAACATTCCATTTGGTGGCGCCAAAGGTGGCGTCATTTGTGATCCGTCGCAGATGTCGCTTGGCGAGCTCGAGCGCATGACGCGCCGATACACCGCCGAGTTGATCGACTTCATTGGTCCAGAGCGGGATGTTCCCGCGCCTGACCTGGGGACAAACGAACAGACCATGGCCTGGATCATGGACACGTACTCGATGCACGCGAGGCATACGGTGACGGCTGTTGTGACGGGCAAGCCGATTGATCTTTCAGGTTCGCGCGGACGACGCGAGGCGACGGGTCGTGGCCTGTTGATAGTGACCAATGAGGCTGTCGCACGCCACGGAATGAAGATCAGCGAGACACGTGTCGTGATTCAAGGGTCAGGGAATGTTGGCGGGACTGCGGCACAACTCATGCACGCAGCCGGGTACAGAGTGATTGCTCTGTCCGATATTCACGGAGGTATTTACAATCCAAAAGGTCTTGATATCCCGCATACCCTCGCCTATCTCGAAGGGCATCGGACGCTTGAGAAGTATCCAAACGCCGAGCCGGTTTCGAATCATGAATTGCTTGAGCTCGAGTGTGATGTGCTCCTCCCGTCAGCGACAGAGAATCAGATCACGAGCCAGAACGCCGACCGGATTAAGTGCCGTATTCTATGCGAAGGAGCAAACGGGCCGACGACCGCCGCCGCTGACGATATCCTCGAGCGCAAGGGGGTCTTTGTCATCCCGGACATCCTCGCCAATGCCGGCGGCGTGACCTGCAGTTATTTCGAGTGGGTCCAGGACAGGATGGGGTACTTCTGGAAGGAAGAGGAGGTCAACGAGCGTCTCAAGGACATCATGGTTGCCAGTTTCAATGACGTCTGCAGATTCGCCGAGGCAGACAGCGTAAATTTTCGTATCGCGTCCTATATTCTAGCGATCGACCTCGTTGCTTACATTACTCGGACGCGGGGCATTTATGCGTGAGCAGGAGATGGTGGCGTGAGAATCGGGATTGAGAGCTGAATGTGGCTGGATCTGTTTGCGCGCGAAGCCAATTAGTAAGAATGAGATTGACAGAATTGGAGTCGATCGTATAAATTCAGGGCGAGTTCTACTATCGTCATCATTGTTCGTGGTTTAGATAGAGACGGAGCCCCCTCGGACCGCGGTTGCCACAGACCTGACAGGAGAATGTCAGGGGTGTTGGGATCGGCGGGCGAGATTGATTTATCGAGCGAGAGAAACGCTCTCTGACGTGACGGCAACAAGAAGAAGAATAATCGAGCGCGAATAATCGAGCGAAAAGATACGCTGACTATCAGGAGGAGATTATGACTTTCGCTAGAAAATTGACCGGTCTGATGCTGGTGCTCTTGTTTTTAGGAGCCTTGGTTCAGGCGCAGACCCCAAGATATACGGACGATCCCCGCAACCAGGCGCCGACGGTTACGGGTGGAACGGGGCTCTTTACTGTCTACGATGCACAGACCCTGCGAAAAGGCGAGTTTAACTTCGGGTTCTTCGCCAATCATTATCACCGTGATCCAGGTGACGTTACTTTTCAGAAGTATCCAGTCAGTTTCCAGATCGGGTTCGGAGATCGCTTTGAGTTCTTTGCCAACTTCGAGTACCTGGCGAACATCAACGTTGGGACCCCACAGCTGTTAAGCGGATTCTATCTGCCCGATGTCAGGACACCAGGTTTGCTGAAAGTTGGGCGTCTGGTGATCGTTCCGGGCCAGAACGGCATCTCCGTCTTGAGCGGTGACCCCTGCGGAAATGGCGGCTTTCCGGGACCGTGTCTTGTTCCAGGCTCGCTTAATGTTCGGGGCGCATTTACGGCGCGTCCAGGCGGCAACGCGACTGCGGTCTACGTTGGTCTGGGCGCCCCGGTTGGTGGGATCCTTCCTGCACTTTTACCAAACGTCAATCCTAACTACCTTCCGCAGGCGCCCTTTGTCGCGCGGTTTAACGATCGGCACACGGGCGACGTCTGGTTGGGTGGCAAGATTCGCTTTACCGGACCAAACAATCCCTTTGGGCTCGCGGTCATCCCACTCCTCAAGATTCCGACGACGCAATCTCTATCCACCGGACTCGAGAGAGGTCGTGGAACCGGCAACTTCGAGTACGGCGCGATCGTCGCGCTTGACGGCCGTTTGCACAAGTACATCAATCTGAGCACGAACATTGGCTACATTAAGAAGCTTGACCCACGCGCCCAGGACATGAATCTGGGTCCGCTTTGCGCTGGTTGTGGTGTCATTCAGGGCTTTGGACGCAGCGATCGAGCGCTTGATATTCCCGATGAAATGCGTGGCGGCCTTGGATTCGATTTCCCGGTTAGCCAGTACCTGCAATTCATTGTTGAAGTGAGTGCAACTCATTACGTCGGATCGCGAACCCCGACCTTGCTCAGGAACAGCCCGGTTGATTTGATTGCCGGCGCAAAGATTTATCCGCACCGATGGTTCTCGATCAGTGCTGCCTATCAGCGTCACGTGAATTGGTTCTCGGAGCTGGACAAGCGTCATAGCCCGAACGGCTTTATTGTTGGTCTTTCGGTGGGCCGCACCAACGACCGTATCGATCCGGTCCTGCCGAATCAGCCACCGACGGTAGCGCTTGAACTTGGCGCCGTTTCACCGGTTGCAACGAACGTTGTTCGTGCTTCGGCTCAGACGGTTTGCCAGGGTGATAAGGTCGCGCTGCGGGCGAATGCGTCCGATCCCGATGGTGATACGCTGCTCTATTCGTGGC
>JANNRD010000029.1:0-10187 GCA_031401095.1 Acidobacteriota bacterium | reverse complement strand
TTTTTTTTTTTTTGTTTTAACCCCCCTACAAATAAACAAAATTCGTACCGGCCCGCACTTTGTTGCTACCTGCTTATCACTCGGTCACTTTCACACTAGTCTTCGAGACGCCGCGACCAGCTTATTCGCCCCATCATGTGCTTCGACTCGAAGCACGGCCTTCGTCCGTCGCGCTTTCCCCAGCACCAGCCTTCTCGCCGTGATGGCGCCCTCGCTCGCGTCAATGGACTTCACTGGTTGGTCGTCAAGGTAGACATCCACACGAGCAATGTTCGCGCTCTTGTTCTTTGAAGAAACCTTCGACGTCGCATTGATCGTCACCGCTCTCGACCCCTTGATGTGGAGCGGCTTCACCGAAAGCGAATAGACCGGTTTCTTCTTGAGTATCCTTGCCGCGCGCGCGATCAGATCTTCGTTGTTCCGCAGGACGTCTCGTTTTGTCGCGTAGTGCCGCTGGTCGGGCGCGATCCCAAGCTCCTCGAGTGGTCTCCCCGCATGCTTCCCGACCCGAATGCTTCGTCGCATCGCGACCAGCATGTCTGCCCCTTTCGGAAGAGTTCTGAATGGGGATCTGGGACTCTTTCCGATCGCGCTGGCAAGGTCTTCGTACCTCCATACATTGGCGCCACCAGCTCCCGTGTTGTCGCTCGTGCCTAGAACTTCACCAACACCGTTGTCCTGAAAGCCCGCCGCAAAAATGTCTGTCGTGCTATAAGAAAGCGCGTCAGTGAGGAGCAGCACGGGACCGTAATAGACCTGCCCGATGTCATTGCACGACTCAGGCGAACTGAGGGGGAAGCCGCTTGAATAGGTTGCTCCTGTAACGAGCGCTTCGGCCATTGAGTCGACCCATCTTGCAAGGTTCCAGTCCTTTGGCGCGCGACGGCAAATATCGAGATTCAACGGCGTATTGATAAATTCAAAGAGCTCTGGTTCGATTCTTTGCGGTGTCAGCAACTGGAGCAACTGCTCGCCAGCCCTGATCCTGCCGCCGCCATTGCCGCGAACATCGATGATCAGACCCTCCTGCGGGAACTCGTCCGAGGTGATCAGACGCCGAAACTCCCTGACGAACTCGTCCGCGTCTTCGACATCAAAACTGAAGAGGCGGATGTATCCGAACTCTCGCCCATCGACCGTCTTTGTCCCGGCAGTGAGGGCGTTCGCGATCGACTTGCGCACCTCGAGATCAGCGGGCGCGTACATCGTCTGCTTGACCTCGTTGATCCGTGTCTTTTTGACGTCGATCGCCTCTCGTTTCTTGAGCGAGCCCTTTTTCGCCTGAAAGAGCTGCTCAGCTTCCGAGGCCATGAGGAGCAGCCAGTCCTGCCGGTGAGTCGCGATCTTCCCTGATCTTGTGCGATAGGTAATGTCCACCCAAAGCTCATCTGGCGGGAGCGACGTATCGAGGGGTCTCGTCGTCAAGTTATCGAGCCCACGCGCAAATCTCGCTTCAAGATTGCTGCCAGCCTGCATGTCTCCATTGATCTCGATGGCCCTTCTGATCGGCACCCCGTTCCAAAAGAGGACCTCAACGCCGCGAGCGAACTCCGGCGGCTGATGGTGATCGTCAGCCCAGGACTTATACGAGTCCTTGACCACACGTGAAACGAGGAACTTCTCCGTCTTCTCTCCGCTTCGATCCTTCTTAAAGCACTGCTCGACCAGGAATGGCAGGTAGGCAACTTGATCCCGGTAGGGCGCGGGAAGCAGGTACATCGTGTGCAGATCGCGAGCCGAAGCGAATATCTCCAGCATCCGCCTGTGAAACTGCATCGCACTCGGCAGCTTGCTCTTTTTCATCTCGGAGAGGCGAAAACGGAGAAGCTTGAGGCGCTGGATTGGATCGATCGCATGCATTGCTCGCTTGAGGGGCAGATGCACGTAGTTCATCTCAAGAAGGAGGAGTGCCTGCTCGACGATACGGAGACGGTCACGTTTGGACAACCTGTCCGTCCGCTCGACCATCTCGAGGAACTCCGAAAGCCGGACGATGTTTGCAGTTTGAGGTTGCGCGGCGGCTGCCGCTTTGCCTCGCGAGGGGGACCTAACCCCGGCCTTCGGTCTGGCTAAGTGTTTTGCCATTTGAACAAACTACCACCGCCGCGGCAACGTGCCGTTCCTTTTGGGCCCGAGAGCGCCAGCCCTGGGAGCGCCGAGCCCCAGCTCGGCATGTCACCCCAATGTGGCTACTTGATTTGGAATCGCTGCCTGCTGCTCAACAGGAAGCCGAGCTGGGGCTCGGCGCTCCCAGGGCTGGCGCTCTCAAGAGCTACCGCTACTTCTTTTTCTTGGCTGGCTTCTTCGCTGCCTTTTTGCCACCCTTCTTGTCACCCTTCTTCTTGCCGCCGCCCGCGCTGCCGCCACCCGGATCGCCTTCACGGCTACCAAAGACGATTGCTCTCGGCGCCCGGCTGCCGGGCATGCGAATCTCAGTTTGGGGCATCATGTTCTGTTTCTCCTTTGGTTGTTAGTCTGACTTCATTTACTGCTCGCAAGTAACTGGTCAAGCTGCTTCAGGTAACTTTGGATATCCGGTCTGCGCGAATAGGTCTCGTAGACCTGCGCGCCCCATCGGCTTTGAAGAGCTGCGCGCTGGGTGCTCGCGCGAGTTGCATAATCGAGCGCTGCCGCCTTCGTGCCGGCTCGCTGGCTCGCACGTGCCCCAATCAACCAGGAGCGCCATTCCGAGTCTCCCTGCCCAGCCGCGGCGAACATCGTCTGTGCCTGCAGCGCACTTGCCAGCGCGCCCGAGGTGTCGCCTCCAAGTAGCAATACTTCGGCGAGAGCCAGAGTCGCAGATGAAAGCGCCCTCGAAATCTTGATCTCCCTGGCTGCGGTCACCGCCTCCTCACACAGCTTCCTCGCCGGCTGAGCTGAGCCTGACAGCGCAAGCGCCATCCCGATCGTATACTTTGAGTGAAGAGCCAGCTCCTGATACTGAGTGCCCGCCAGACCGGCGCTCGTCTGTGCTCTTGATCGTGCCTCTGGAAAATGACCTTCACTCAATGCCATCTGAGCACGCGTCAATTCCACCCACGCAAGCTGTGACTTATAGCTGGCCTCGGGCCGGTTGGCAATCGCATAAGCCTCATCAAGCGCCGCCTTTGCTTCATCGTACCTTCCCAACTGCCAGAGCAAGGTGCCGCGATTCATCTGGTCCCAGCCCATGCCAATCTTCGCCCCAAGCGACTGGTTGATCTTGTAGCTCTCGTCGAGATGTGGCAGCGCCTCAGCGTATCTCTCCTGGTTCAAGCCAAGCAACAAGCCGATGCTTGACTGCGATGCCGCGACGTGCGACGGATCGCCCAGTTTGCCCGCTATCTCGAGCTGTTGTTCAAACGTCTTGAGCGCGATATCCAACTCGCCCTTGTCCCGGTGGGCGCGCCCAAGCAGGATCAGCGCATTTGACGTCTCTTTACGATAGCCTGCAGGTTGATAGAACGCGAGCGCTTCTCCGAGAAGAGCAATCGCCTCATCATAGTTGTCTCGCTGCACATTCAGACTGCCAAGACCGAGTTTGGCCCGGGCCTCCGCGCGAACCGCTCTGTCTGAGCGCGCAAATTCGAGCGCCTGGGTAAAGTAGGAACGGGCCCCGTCGAACTCACCTCGAGAGAGCAAGGTATATCCGAGGTCGATCAACCCGTTGGTCGCGAGGTTTCGGATGTTGCCGGCCTGGGCAGCCGCAATCGCGTCACTCGCAGTCGTCTTCGCACGCTCGGAATCTCCCTCAGCAAAGTAGACACCACCAAGCTGCAACTGCGTTCTGACCGACTGAAACTTATTGGCCGATCCTCTTGATATCTCGAGCGCCCTCTCCAACTGTGTCCTTGCCTCGGGAAGGTTTCTTATCTTGACCAGAACTGACCCGCGCTGATAGTACACCTCGGCCAGCCCTTCCTGACTCGACATCGCCTGATAAATCTTCTCGGCCTGTGCGAATGCCTCAGTGGCCTGCTGCAGATCGAGGCGCCTTCCATAGAGAATCGCAGCGCGCAGGAAGCCGGCGGCTGA
This sequence comes from Acidobacteriota bacterium, assembly GCA_031401095.1. Taxonomy (GTDB): domain Bacteria; phylum Acidobacteriota; class Blastocatellia; order RBC074; family RBC074; genus JANNRD01. The sequence goes on along the minus strand of JANNRD010000029.1, from coordinate 6,173 downwards.
CTGCGGGTCCACCTTTGTCGCATTGACGTAATTCTCGATGGCTTTGTCGATCACCTCATTCTTTTCGTATGAGCGCCCGAGATCGACATAGGCGGCGGCCTTCTCTCCGTCCGGCGCGTGATCCGCAATCTTCGCATAGGACTCGATTGCGCTCGCGAAATCCCGTCTCAACGTCGCCGCGATCGCATCCAGGTACGTCGCATCAACGTTCGAGAGCGAGGACCCATTTGGAGCAAGCGAGAGCGCCAGCAGCATCTCTTCTCTGGCCTTGTCCGTGAAGTCCACTTCCGCGTAAGCCTCAGCCAACCTTGCGTGCGCAAGCGCGAAACGGCTGGCCAGTTCCACCGAGCGCTCGAGAGCCTTGCTTGCCTGGTAGTAAGATCCTTCGCGTATCGCAATGGTCCCACGGTCGTACCAGAGCTTCGCCTCGGGTGGCGGCTCGTATTGGGAGCGAGCAATGAACTGCCACGCGGCCAGGCTTCCGAGGATTGCCAGTACGGCAATGGCAGCGGCTCCAGCGATGACGAGTCGCGCTTTGCTCTTTGGGTGAGTGGCCTTCAACCTGTCGAAGGTCACTGTTGCCTGGACAACGTCAGGCTCCTGCGATGGCGTCGTCAGTGGACGAGTACCCACATCGTCAGGGGTCTCGAGCGGTCGCGTACCCACCGTGCTCTGTTCCTTGAGCGCTTCCTGCAGCTTTGTGAGGTCAGCGCTCATTGCGCTTGCCGACTCGTAACGCGAGTCGCGGCCCTTCGCCATCGCCTTCGAGATGATTCGCTCGAGCGCAACCGGGATCGAGGGGTTGAGTTCCGACGGTCTTGGCGGGTTTGTATTGACCACCTGCAACGAAACCTGTATCGGAGTGACTCCCGAGAAGGCGTGCTTGCCAGTAGCGCACTCGTAGAGCATGACCCCAAGCGAGAAGAGGTCGCTGCGAGCATCGACTTCCTGGCCCTGCAGTTGTTCGGGAGAGCTGTACCCAGGTGTTCCAACGACCTGCCCGGCCTCTGTCAGCCGAACCTCAGTCTCAGCGCCGCCATCCGAGAGCAGTTTTTCCGGCGTGAACTTAGCGAGCCCGAAGTCGAGAATCTTGACCTGGCCGCGGGGTGTCATGATGACGTTCGCCGGTTTGATGTCGCGATGGATGATCCCGTGTGCGTGAGCCTCGGCAAGGGCGTCAGCGGTCTGAATGCCGATATCGACGACGTCGGCGATTGGAAGCGCTCTGTCACGAACCTTACTTGCGAGGTTGTCACCTTCAATGTACTGCATGACTATGAAGGTGCGGTCTCCATCTTCGCCGACTTCGTGGATGGCACAGATGTTGGAATGGTCAAGGTTTGCGGCAGCCTTTGCCTCCCGGATAAGCCGTTGCCTCGCGTGCACGTCGGCAACGGTTCGCGCAGGCAGCATCTTGATCGCGACCTTGCGGTCAAGTTTGGTGTCCTCTGCGAGAAACACCACACCCATGCCGCCAGCGCCAAGCTTTTTGATAATCCGATAGTGGGAGATTTCGAGTGAATCCAAACGCGCTACCTCAAGGCCTGTTGTGGTTTGGTTGCGTTCTACTATCAAGCGACACCAAAGTCAATTAGAGAGAGCAAACACCTTATGTTAAGGTACTCGACTCGGAAATCTTACTCCGGAAAAAGGGGCTTCGGTATGCCGCGCTTCATTGCGTTTCTTCGAGCCATCAACGTCGGCGGTCACATCGTCAAGATGGATCATCTGAGACAGCTCTTCGAGTCCCTCAGCTTCACTTCGGTCGAGACGTTTATCGCGAGTGGTAATGTCGTCTTTGAAACGAGGTCGAAAGATGCCCGCGCTCTCGAGAAAAGGCTCGAGGATAAGCTCAAGGCGGCCCTCGGCTATGAGGTGGCGACCTTCATCAGGACCGAAGCGGAACTCGCCGCAGTTGCCGCCTACGATGCCTTCCCGCCGAATGCGGTTGAGGCGGCTGGCGCCTTCAGCGTCGGATTCCTCTCGGCTCGGGTCGACGATGAGAGGAAACAGAAGCTGCTGGCGCTGCGCACGGAGTTTGATGATTTCCACGTCCACGAGCGAGAGGTCTTCTGGCTGTGTCAGAAGAAGCAGAGCGAATCAAAGCTGACAATCGGCGCATTCGAGAAAGCACTCGGGACGAAAGCGACCTTTCGCGGGCTGAATACAGTCAGACGGATGACAGCGAAATACCCTCCACGTTGAGTAGCACGATTTGCCAAATCGCGGTACACGGGTGGCCACAACGTCGACCCTCATTACCGAATGCCAGCACTTGCCCCAATTAGCCGCGCCTCCGCAGCAGCCAGCCCAGACTTCGCCAGCTTCGACGATGGCCTTGCCTTTACCGCAGCCGCGTAGTCCTTCCGCGCTTCGCGAAAGTCTCCCTGGTCCATCCAGACCCTCGCGATCTCTAGATGCCCGTTGAATGCCTTTATCTCAGCCAACCGCTTCGCTATCGCCGTCGCATCAGCCGCCAGCGCGTTGGCTACAAGGTAATCCTCGTACATTCTGATCGCATCTGCGTAGCGTTCCGTCTCCTCCGCTTCGCGAGCGGCGCGCAGTTGCACACTCTCGCCGACCACAGGTGGCGCGGTCGGCATCGCACTCGGACTCGCGACTGGTTGCGCGGGGACCGAAGATGTCTCCACCGGGACGCCTTTTCGCTGCCACACGAAGTACCCGGCAATCGCAGCCATGATCAGCAGGGAGGCTATTCCCAAAGCTGCCAGCCCTGCGCGACTGGGCGTTGATTTCGGCGGCGGGGGAGTGGGCGTGAGCTGTGTTTCTGGAACGTCCTGGGACATGCCGACCTGGGGCTCGACCCCCTGGGAGCCTCGAGCCCCGACTCGGCCCGCCAATTCCTCCGTCAGCACCTCCGTCGGAGGATTCACAACCTCAGTCATTGCTGCCGCAATGACCTCGGTCCTTTGACTCTTCTCCGCGCCATGCTCGTACTCCGTGATCGCGTTCAACCACTCGTCCGCCGTCTGATATCGCCGGGCAGGGTCCTTCTCGAGAGCGCGCATGATCAGCTTTGCAAGCGCTGCCGGAAGGTCAGGTAGAACTTCCGCGAGCGACGGTGGCGTCAGTTCCGTATGCCCGCGCATGACTTCATACGCAGACCCCGTGTCAGACGGCGGAAAGGGCAGCTGCCCGCTGAGAGCTTCATAAAACGTCACTCCGACGCTGTAGATATCGGATCTTGCGTCAACTTCCAAACCGCGAATCTGCTCGGGTGACATGTACTCGACCGTCCCCGGGTTGAAGCCGGTCTGCGTCATGCCGCTCTCGCCCGTCACTTTGACGATCCCAAAATCGGTGATCTTCAGACGTCCCAACCCATCGAGCAGCAGGTTGGCCGGTTTGATATCACGGTGAATAACTCCGGTGTGGCTGCGACCCGACTCGTCAACATAGCTGAACTTGTGCGCGTACGAGAGCCCCGAAAGCGCCTGCTTGAGTAGCGGCAGCGCGTGTACCGGTTCGAGTGCTCCACGCCTTTGAATGAGTTCACGCAGGCTCATCCCATCGATGAACTCCATGACCAGGTAATAATTCTCTTCAGCCGTGAAGAATTCGTAGACGCGAACCGTATTTGGATGATCGAGCTGCGACTGAACGTAGGCTTCACGGACGAACCGTGCCTTGAGCTGGTCCTGATCTCTCGGATGGAACGAAGAGAGACGAATCGTCTTGACGACAACATCACGCGGCAGATTCTGATGGCGGCCGCGGTAGACCGTACCCATACCGCCTTCAGCAAGGGCTGCTGTGATCCGGTAATTGCCGATGAGTTGGTTGATCATGAAGTGATGAGTGACGAGCGATAGGTGACGATGAGAACTGAACTACACCTCGAACGAAGGTTCAGAGTACAGGCTTTAGCCTGCCGCTGCCGGTAGAGGCGCGCGCTGATCCAGTCTCGATCTCGAACGAAGGTTCAGAGTACAGGCTTCAGCCTGCTCCCCCCAAAAAGTGAGCGTCCAACGAGCGAGGCAGGCTAAAGCCTGTACTCTGAACCTTCGTTCGAGGTGTAGTTTCAGACGACGACGTTGCACGACCTGACCGCAGTGATGAGCGCTTCCGTTGCACCGAGACCGCGCAATTGGCTGAGCGCCTCCTCGCGCGGTTTGAACTTGATGCCGTACTTGCGCAAAGCGGCGACGATGCGCTCCTCTGGCGCTGAATTCTGAACCAGGGCGCAGACCTCGAGAAAGCTCACTCCACGCCGCGGCTTCTTTGCCGCCTTTGCAGGTTTGCCCGGGCCTCTTGGCCTCGCTGTCCTGGTTGGTTCGGGCGACTTGACTTCGCCGCCCATAACTTCGGGTAGAAAGTCGTTTGCGAAGAGATCATCAGCGACGCGGCCCGCGACTTCAATTAAACGGTCTTCGCCAACACGCTCAGCCTGAACGCCCCAGTCGGCGGGCTCAGTCCGTTCGACGCTCGTCGCAATTACTTCGGCACCAACAAGAAGTCTGATCGATGCTGTCGCTTCGGCGTTGACACCACCCTCGCGTTTGACTTCATCAGTCACCGGAGTCTTGCGCGAAGCCATCGTTCCCTCAAGGATGATCGCTGCTTCGGGCCGCTTCGTGGTCACGCGAAAGCCGGCGGCAGCAAGCCGTTCGGTGAGCGTGTTAGTAGCAACCGTAGAAGGCTTCTCAAGATTCGTCTCGCGCACTTCGAGAAAAATGCGCACGACGCGCTTCGGCGTTTGCCCTGCGCCCAGGACGGGTGCAAGGGCGCCGAGAAGTAACAAAGCCCACAGTCGGATCAATGAAGCCAATGAAAATTGTTTGATCGTGATCATGGTTTAACCCAACGCACAGCGTCACCCTTCTTGAGTTCACCCTTCGCTGTCCCAGTGATCTTTGCTTTGGAAGCGTTCTCGCGCACTTCGAGTATCTCGATGGTTCCCTTTGCGTCGAGATCAAACTCGGCGAGCCCTTCTTCCTCCGCCGTCTCTCCAACCGCCTGCGCGCCCTCGGTTGCGACTTTATGGACCGTGAAGCGGTCGCCGGTCTTGACGCCGTGACGCGAGCCAAGATTGATGTAGATCGCCTGCGGATCGACGCGGACTACACGGCCGCGTTTGAGGAAGAACGCAGCCAGCTTCGCGGCGAGGCGGTCGACAGCCTTCGCAGCAAGATCACCGTAGACGTTCTTGGCTCCGCCCCGCTGCTCGGTCTTGTTGCGTTTTTCGCTGATCGTTACTTTGTCGCTGAAAAGGATCGCGCGCGTTATTGGGTCGACCGCGGTCGCGCCCATCTCGACGGTATAGGTGACCTCGATGCGGGCGAAGAGATCGCGCTCGACGGCGCCGACGCGAAGCAACTCAGGGAAGACGTAGGCGTCGGGCGGTTCGGCCAGGTTGCCAGGAAGTTGGCGGTTAAAGCCGCCTTTCTTCGAGTCGGCGATTAGTTTGGTGAGCTGTTCGATCTGTTCGTCGTCGAGGGTGACGATTTGTTTGAAGCCCTTGCTGTTGTCAAGAGCGATGCGCAGGCTGGAGGCGAGCGCCCTGGGATCACCCTTGTAGTCAGCGTCAGGTGTCGAGGTCATCCTGAAGTACCGCACACCAAGCGTCGGCGCGTCAGAGGGCTCCTGGGCATTAACACCGCCTGCAAGAGTCAGGATAGCCGCGAGGACCGCGACTAGCCGTATTAAGCCAGGGTGGACTAACTCATTCTGTTGATTCATGACCCTCATTCCTGCCACACCGGCACCTCATCCTCATCGGTCACAACCTTCGGCTGGAACTTCGCATCCGTTAGGTCCACGCCGCCGATCTTGGCCATGTGACTGGCGACGGACGCCAGTGTCGCCGCGTGTTGAGGTCCTTCGGAGAGAATCTGTCCGAGCCCCGCGAGCCCGTCGTTCAATTTCTTCGGCTGCGTCGAAGCCAAACTGAGCGGGCTGTTGCGAGCGTTTGCGGCCGCAGATTCAGCGCGTGGTTTGAGGTCCCGGGAAGTCTCCACTGCTTCGCGCTCCTGCTTGGCTGCACCGAAAAGGAGCCTCGCGAGCTTGCCATAGTTCTCGCGGTCCTTTGCGCTCATCTCCTTCTCGCGACGCTGCTGGTCGGCAATCTCCTCGTCTACCTGGGCGCGTTTCTCGGCGCGTTGCTGCTCCTCAGCTTTAGCCTGCCGGTCGACGTCGGAGGAGGTCTTTTCGTC
>JANNRD010000028.1:0-4104 GCA_031401095.1 Acidobacteriota bacterium | reverse complement strand
GGTCGGACCTGCCAGACGCGACAGACCCGTTTGACCGTCATCAAGTCGATCGCGTATCTTGGGTTTGAGTCCGCGCTGCGTGCGCATTTGTTTTGATCTCCTCGATAGCGACTTCATCGGAGTTTCCCTCGAGAACTTTATGGCAAGACGACCTCTGATTGTTTTTTCGCTCCTGACGCTGTTGGCCGCAGGTAGCGTCAGATCGTTATTGAGCAGCGCTCAGGGCAGTGGAAGCCAGGTTGGCGGATCGCGTGATCAGGAGATCGCGCTGATCGTCGAGGGGATGCGAGCGGCGATGGTGTCACAGAGACGCGACTTTCACATGCACCCTGAGCTTTCGAACCGCGAGGAGCGGACCTCTCGCGTTGTCGCTCAAAGGCTGCGCAGTCTCGGGCTCGACGACGTCAAGACAGGCGTTGGCAAATATGGTGTCGTCGCAATCCTCAAGGGCGGCAGACCGGGGCCGGTCGTAGCCATTCGCGCCGATATGGATGCGCTGCCCATCGAAGAGACGCTGCAAGTTCCGTACAAATCGCTCAATCCCGGTGTCAAGCATGCATGCGGACACGATCTTCACATGACAGTGGCACTTGGGGTGGCCGAGGTGCTTGTGCAGATGCGTTCGCGGTTGCCCGGCACAGTGAAGTTTCTTTTTCAACCGGCGGAAGAGGGAGCGCCGGTTGGAGAGGAAGGCGGCGCCGGTCTCATGATCAAGGAAGGAGCACTGGAGAACCCAAGACCTGATGCTATTTTCGGTTTGCATGTAATGCCGAACATCGAGGTCGGACAAGTTGGCTACAATTCCGGCCCTGCGATGGCCTCATCGGATCGCTTCTCGGTGACGATTCGAGGGAAGAAGGTGCACGGCGCCTATCCGCATGACGGGATCGACGCAGTCGTTGTCGCCTCGGAGTGCGTCACCGCGCTTCAGACCATTCGGAGCCGACGAATCAACACCATGGAGCCACTGGTGATCACGATCGGGAGCATTCACGGTGGCAACCGGTTCAACATCATCGCCGATGAGGTCAAGCTCGAGGGGACGATGCGGACGTTAAGCGAAGACGTCAGAACCCGCGCTCAGGCGATGGTCAAGGAAACGCTGACCGGCATCACATCCGCCTACGGAGCCGCTTTCGAAATTCAATGGGGAGACAATAACCCGGTGACGTATAACGATCCCGCGCTCGTCGAAGCCTCGCTTCCTTCGATGCGGCGGATCCTTGGAGCTGCAAAGGTCATTTCACCGAAACCCCAGATGGGTGCCGAAGACTTCTCGAGATACCAGAAGGTGATTCCGGGCTTTTTCTACTTTCTCGGGGTTGGCAATCGCGCAAAAGGAATCGAAGCGATGATTCACACCCCGGAGTTCGACGCCGATGAGGACGCTCTGGCAATTGGTGTCAAGGTCATGTCGGCTGTTGTGCTGGACTTTCTCGAGAAACAAAGAACCGCAAGCCGGTAGTCTCGCATGCGCTCACTGCGGCTCTCTGAAGAGGTGGTCGTGCCAATCAATTCCCGCCGGGGATGGCCTTTGCTGACGAGGTTGACAGGGCTTGCGGTCCTGATCGTGACGCTTGCCCAGTTTGGCCGCGGTCAGGAGGCGCCTCCGGTTGGAAAGCCGGGTCCTCTCGATAAGACCACCCCCGAGTACGACATCACCCTCTCGGTCAACTACGATGCAGCCACATTCACCGGGAAGGAGATGGTGGCTTTCACCAATTCCAGCCGCGAGACCATCGATACAGTTAACTTCCATCTCTATCCCAACCTTGGCCAGGAGGATGAAAGCAAGCCGAGACTGACAGTCCGCCGAGTCACGTCTCGTGGTCGAGATCTCTCTTTTTCGCTCCAGTCGCGGGGTGTTGTTCTGAAGGTGGGTCTACCCGGCCGGGTCGCGCCAGGTGAGCGCACGTTTCTGACGATCGACTTCCTGGCGACGATCCCGTCTGTGGAGCCGGAAGAAACCAGCCTGCTTGCGCACTTTCTTGAAGAGATCAACGACGCGATGGGCGAGGAGCGCACCGATAGTGAATCGCGGGAGATGTTTTTTGCAGGCGAGGAGGGAATCCTCCTGAGTTACTTCTTTCCGCTGCTCGCCTCGAGCGCATCGCAGGATCTTGACCGAATTCCCGCGGCGGGTGTCAAGAGCGCGATTTGTGCAGAGGTTGCTGATTACAGGGTCAAGGTAGCGGTCGAGAATGGGATCACAGTGATCGGTTCAGGAGAAGTGGTGAGGCGGTCGACAATTCGTTCCAACGGGGTGAGAGGCGAGCAGATTGTCGAGTTCAGGGCAGAGAAGCTCCGGAGCTTCGCTCTTATCCTCGGCGAGCATCTTCAATCAGTCGACCGGACGACTGGGGGGACGCGTGTGACGACCTTTTTTCGGCCCGGCTCCGAGCGGATCGCGCTGCGCGTTGCGGACCTTGCGGTGCGCGCGGTAGAGGCCTTTGGTCGAACCTTTGGTCCCTACGGGGCACCCACGCTGCAGATTGTGGAGCTTCCGCTTCCGGCGAGTTTTTCGGGAATTGGTTTGCCAGGAATTGTCGTCCTGGCCCACGCCTATTTTGTCGACTTTGACTCTCCACAGCCGCATTTGCCGAGCATTGTTCGGTCGCAACGCGACGTGATCAAGGGTGCACTTGAATTCACTCTGGCGCACGAGGTCGCGCACCAGTGGTGGGGTGGCATCGTTGGCAGCGACCCGCAGCGGGCCCCATTCCTGGATGAATCCCTGGCTCAGTTCTCGGCCGTCTATTTTTATGAAATGACCGAGGGTGTGGACTTTGCAGAGACAGTGATTGAGCAACAAGTCCGCGGAACGTACCTCACCTATCGGATGTTTGGCGGTGCTGATCTTGAGGTCGATCGGCCGTTGCGCGACCTGCGCAGCCGACTGCAATACGCGGCAATCACGCAGGCAAAGGGAGCCTTCTTCCTCTTTGAAATGCGGCGGCAAATGGGAGATGAGAGATTCTTTGCCGCGCTTCGCGGGTATTTCACCGAGAACCGGTATTCGATCGCCTCTTCTGAGAGGCTGCGAGCGAGCCTGCTGGCTTCCGCGACCGACCCGAGAACGCTGCGCATCTCCATGCGGCGCTGGTTGGACGAGAAGCACGCCGATGAAGACATCGGCAATCCAGGCACAACGATCCTGCCTCAGAGCAACACGGGAATGCGCAAACTCGGGCGCTTTTTTGTGTGGATTGGACGAGCCGCGGCGAGGCCCTTCTGAAGTGGTTTGCGGGGCCCTAGCCAGGAGGCCAGGTGAGGCTTCTGCCACCGAGCACGTGGACATGAAGGTGAGATACGGATTGTCCGCCGTCAGGACCGGTATTGATGACTGTCCGAAAGCCGCTTTCGGCAATGCCAAGCTGGTTGGCGATCTTCGATGCAAGACGCAGCAAGTGCCCGAGCAGCCGTTCGTCCCCCTGGGCTGCATCGTTGAGTGAATCCATGTGCTCGCGAGGGACGATCAGAACGTGTGTCGGGGCCTGCGGCTTGACATCAATAAATGCGCAGGCGTGCTCGTCTTCAAAGACCTGCTGCGCGGGAATTTCTCCTGAGAGTATCTGACAGAACGGACAATCATTCTCGGCCATTATTTCACCTCTTTAACGTGTTCAGACAAGTAGGTGATACTACCATAATTCGATACCGCCGCAAGTTCGAGTGGTGGGATAAGTAATCGCAGTCGCGCTGCCCAGAGAAGTCGGGAACGGGTCCAGCCGGCCTCTTACCTGACACGCTCCCGAGGTATTTGCGCGAGGTATTGGCTTGACAGCGGATGGCCGGGCGGGGAACACTTTGATGGTGTCAATTCAATGAGAACCACACGCGCCAGAAGTTCACCGCTGAATTTGGGCCGACGTCCAGGCGGAGCGTTCCGCGTCGCGTTGGCCGGAGCGGCTCTTGCCTGCGTCATCGCTCTTGCAACGTTGACCATCTCCAGTACAAAGCCCGCTGGCGGAAGCCCTGCACCTCAGCAGGGACTCGGCGTCCCCGTCCCTGTGCGACGCCCGGTCTATTCCTACCAGGTCATCAACGCATGGCCCCACGACCCGCAGGCCTTCACCCAGGGACTTGTCTATCATGAGGGATTCC
>JANNRD010000027.1:0-13080 GCA_031401095.1 Acidobacteriota bacterium | reverse complement strand
CGAGGCTCAACAGTGACGGCTCAGCGGATATTTTCGTCGATCTTTCAGTTGACTCATCTGGCAGGCGCGATGCGGAGTTTCTGCTGACCCTCGAGCCACGCAACTTCTCATCGACCTCCGGATTGATCCTTCGGCAACAGGACTCACTCGATTCCGGAGGACAGAATCGGCGCTTCCTGCTCCACGTCGACAAGCCAGAGCTGTGGTGGACCTGGGATCACGGAAAGCCCAATCTCTACACACTCAGCGTCTCGGTCCAAACGGCCGATCAGGTCTCGGATCAGCGGACGCTGGCAATCGGCATTCGCGAGATTGAGCACGTTGACTGGAAGTTCTATCTCAACGGAAAGCGAATCTTCATCCGAGGCAGCAATTTCTATTACCACCTCTTCCAGTCTGAGGTGCGTCGGTCTGACTATGAGCGTGATTTCAAGCTCATGCGTGCGATGAATATCAATATGTTGAGGCTGCATTGCAACTTCAGCAATCCGGAGTTCTACGATCTCGCCGACGAGCTTGGCGTGCTTGTCTGGCAGGATTTCCTCGAAGCGTGGTATCCGGAGGATCGCGCGTTCTCGCTCAAGGCAGCCGCGCTCTATGACAATCACATTCGTTATGTTCGCAATCACCCGAGCGTCGCTATCTGGGCGACGAGCGATGAGGAATCGCTCGAGAACTATCGGGATCTGACGAAACACCTCGAGCCTCGCCTCTTCGATCTTGACCCGCAGCGACGGCCAGTCCAGAGGTCAACGGGTCGTTATGGCGATGCGCACGTGTACGAGGGGTGGTACGGGGGTACGATCTGGGCGTATTCCAAGATGAGCGAGAAGTTCGTTTCCGAGCTCGGTGCGACCGCCCTGCCAAACTACGAGAGCCTCATGAAGTTTCTTCCCAATGCCTGGCCGATCAAGGCCCACGAGGATGAGTGGGTCTTCCACAAGCTTCAACTGACCGAGGCGATGAGAGCCTGGGGGCAACCTGGGTCAATGACGCTCAAGGAATATATTCCACAGACTCAGGACTACGTCGCGCGCCTCTTTCAACTGGCCATCGAGAGGATGCGACGGCTGAAGTATCAGCCATCAGGTGGTATTCTTCATTTTCACGCGATCGACCTCTGGCCCTCGGTGACGATGGCGGCGATCGACTTCTACCGTCAACCGACAAAGGCGTATCTGACGGTTCAGAGGTCCTTCCAAATGGTCCTCCCCTCGTTCGCCTACGATCGCGATCTCTGGCGAACCGGTGAGACTGTAAAAACAGAGCTCTGGGTGATCAATGATCATCTCTTCGCCGTGCCATCTGTCGGTGTCTCGTGGAGAGTCGTCGCGCCTGACGGAACGACGACGGCGCGTGGAGAGTACAAATCGAGGCTCGATCTTCTTCCCGATTCAACGAGGAAGCTCCTGGATGTGAGCTTTACTGCAGGAGCTTCCGGAAAGTACTCGCTCTGGGCAACTGTTGTGGGGCCAGATGGCAAGACCATCTCCGAGAACAACTACGAGTTTTCGGTCCAAAGTGAAGAAATCATCAGACAAAACGAGAAGTAGACGGGTGGTTGATTTGGATTTTGGTGCTTCCTCCTCAATTCTGAGGGAATGCGATGAAAGCGTTAGCGTTAGCTCAAATCGGTACGACTGAAGTTTATGTCACGCGCCTCGGCCTTGGCGCAGGTGTGATTGGCGGGCTGTTTTCAGAAGTCAGCGAAGACGTTGCCGTCGCTACGGTGCGCGACGCTCTCAAGCTGGGCATTAACTACATTGACACCGCGCCGCTGTACGGACACGGCAAGAGCGAGACGCGGTTGGGGCTGGCGCTGGCAGGTGTCGCGCGGGACTCGTTTGTCCTCTCGACAAAAGTCGGGCGCTTGCTGGTTCCCACGCAAGGACCGGCCGAAAGCCTTTGGTTCAAAAGCCTCCCCGCGCTCGAACCAGTCTTTGATTTCAGCTATGAAGCGGTGCGTCGCTCGCTTGCATCAAGCCTTGAACGGCTCAAGCTTGGTCAAGCAGACCTGCTGCACCTTCACGACCCGGACGGCGCTTTTGACGAAGTGATGCGGGGCGCGTATCGGGCGCTGCATGAATTGCGCGAACAGGGTGTCGTGCGGGCGATCAGCGTCGGCTGTTGGGACTCGGCTTTGCTCACACGCTTTGCTGAAGCTGGCGATTTTGATGCGTTTCTGTTGCCCGGAAAGTACACGCTGCTTGATCAATCTGCGCTCGATGAATTGCTGCCGTTGTGCGCTCGCAAACACATCAGCGTGATTGTTGGGACGCCTTACGGCAGCGGCATTCTGGCGACTGGTTCGCGCGCGGGAGCTAAGTTTAATTACGAGGACGCTGACCCGCAGATGCTCGACCGGGTGCGAAAAATGGAAGCCGTGTGCGCCCGATATGAAGTTCCTTTGCAGGCGGCGGCGCTCCAATTTCCCTTCGGCCACGCGGCGGTCGCTACGATCATTCCCGGCGCGCGCTCGTCCGAAGAAGTGGAGGCAGGCTTCCGGATGTTTGACTGGCCTATTCCTGCCGAACTGTGGGAAGAATTCAAAGCCGAGGGAATGATTCGCGCCGACGCTCCAACCTCAATTTCGTAATAACGACTTTACTCGTTAACTGAACATGCAATATGAACAACACCATGCGCGCAGCAGTTTTGTACGGCGCGAATACAATTCGGGTCGAATCATTTTCGCAGCCGGAGTTAAGACCCGGCATGGTCTTGTTGCGCGTCCGTCGTGCGGGCATTTGCGGATCAGACCTGCATTACTTTGAACATGGCTACTGCGCGGCGTTTGTACCAACGCGTCCATTCATCCTCGGTCACGAATTCACGGCTGAAGTCGCGGCGGTGGGCGACGGCGTTGAGACGGTGAAGGCAGGCGCGCATGTCACCGTGAATCCGGCGCGCGCCTGCGGCTTCTGCGAATACTGCAAAAGCGGGCGCGGAAATCTGTGCCGTAAGACCATCATGCTGGGCAGCGCGAGCACTACGCCGCCAACCGATGGGGCATTCGCAGATTTCGTGACGGTGCGTGCAGATCAATGTCACGCTTTACCTGCGGAAATAGACGATACGATTGGCGTCATGCTTGAGCCTCTTGCGGTCGCCTTGCACGCGGTTAAGCGCGCAGGTGTCGTCTCTGGCAAACGCGTCCTGGTGACGGGCGGCGGGCCGATTGGACTACTCGCAGCCATGACCGCGAGAGCCTTTGGCGCTGTGCCCGTGGCGATGACCGACGTGCTCGCAACGCGGCGCGAAATGGCGCGCAAACTCGGCGTAGACGTTGCGCTCGACCCCACTTCAACAACTCTGGCTGAGCAGGTGCACGAAATTTCTGGCGACGGCTTTGACGTAGTGTTCGAAGCTTCCGGCGCCTCGCCCGCATTGCGGCAGGCATTCGACCTGGTGCGGCCCGGCGGAACAATTGTGCAGATCGGCACGCTCGGCACCGAAGACATTGCGTTGCCGGCCAATCAACTGATGGTGCGCGAGATCAACTTCATCGGTTCGATGCGTTACGGTAATGTTTTTGATGAAGCGATTCGTCTGGTGGCGGCGCAACGGATTGATTTGAGCCCTCTCGTCAGCTGTGTTCTGCCGCTGGCCCAGGCCGCCGAAGCCATGCGTCTGGCGGCAGATAAGAATACGGTGCTCAAAGTGCAGATCGAAATCAACTAACGCAACGGAACGAACTATGAATCTCGCAATGATTGATGTGGCGGTCATTGCCATCTACTTAATCGGCATCACCGCTTTTGGCATCTGGGTCGGCTATCGCAAGAACGCTTCGACCGAGCAATATTTCCTCGCCAGCAAATCGCTTGGCTGGTTCACGGTTGGCGCGGCAGTGTTCACTTCGAATATCTCGACGATCCATCTGGTCGGGCTGGCAGCGGGCGGCGCAAAAGACGGACTGGTAATCGGCAATTTCGAGTGGATGGCCTGCTTCACGCTGATACTGTTGGCGATGCTGTTTGCGCCGTTTTACATCAACTCCGGCGTCGCGACGCTGCCGGAATTTATGGAGCGTCGTTATTGCCCAGAGGCGCGCACCTTTCTGGCCGTCATCGGCTTGCTGGGCGCGTTGCTCATTCACATCGGCATCAGCCTGTTTGCAGCGGCGAAAGTGTTTGAGAGCTTCCTCGGCGTGCCGATGATTTGGACGATTATCGTGCTGTCGCTGTTCACGGTCGTTTATACGTCGCTGGGCGGATTGAAGGCCGTAGTGATGACAGAAAACATTCAAGTCGTGTTGCTGCTTGGTGGCGCGTTGCTGATCACCATTCTGGGCCTGCGCGCCTTGCCCGGTGTGGGCGTGACAGATTTCGCAGCGTTCAAATCCGCTGCCGCGCCGGGCCAACTCAACATGCTGCAACCGATCACCAATAGCGAAGGGCATCTCAACGGTTTCTCGTGGCTGGCGGTGCTGCTCGGCTATCCGATTCTCGGCATCTGGTATTGGTGCGCCGATCAGACGCACGTGCAACGTGTACTCAGCGCGCGGACGTTGAAAGCAGGGCAGAACGGCGCGCTGTTCGCTGGCTTTCTCAAAATTACGCCTGTCTTCCTCATGGTTTTTCCCGGCATCATCGGCTACGTGCTTTGGAAAAAGGGTGCGATTCAACTGGCGAATCTGGCGGGCACGGATCACCCCGATTACAACACGATGCTGCCGACGTTAATCAATTATCTGATCCCTGTCGGACTGCGCGGGCTGCTTGCGGCAAGCATGGCGGCGGCGCTGATGAGTTGTATGGCGGCTGCGCTCAATAGTTGCGCGACGTTGATTTCGATGGATGTGGTCAAGCGCAGGCATCCCGATGCCGCCGATGCGCGCGTCGTGCGCGTAGGCCGGATTACCACAGGCGTGATTATGGTGTTGGCGATGTTGTGGTCTACACAGGGCGATCAGTTCGGGACGATCTTCGAGGCGATCAATAAGATCCCGATGACGTTTGCGCCCGCTGTGACTACGGTATTCGTGCTGGGCGTGTTGTGGAAGCGCGGCACCAAACAAGGGGCGATGGCGACGCTGTATGTCGGCTCACTCATCGGCGTGATATATTTTCTGCTCGATTTGCCGAGCACGGGCAAGTGGTTTCTGCCCGCCGATCAACTCAGGGATTTCGGCGGCATCGTCAGCGACCCGATTCACGGTTGGGGCATCCCGTTTATGCTCGTCGGCCCGATCAGCGCAGTGCTTTGCATAGCAATTTATGTAGTCACCAGCCTGCTCACACCCGCGATGGACAAAGCCGAAATCGCCAAAGTCTGTTGGGATCATCCGTTGAGTTTTCTTAAAGGACCCCTCACCGCGCTCAGTGATCCTCGGATCGTCTCGCTGGCGCTGCTGGCGACGGTGGGCGTGCTGTATTTCCTGCTGCGATGAGCTTGCTTTGTAGTGACGAATGTGCTTCTTTGCTACGTTTCTCGATCCAAACTTTAAAATCCACGATCCACAATCGAAATGGGGGTTGAACCGTGAAGCTCAAGGATAAGGTTGCTGTCATCACCGGTGGAGGCTCGGGGCTGGGCCGCGCGATTGCTCTGCGCTTCGCTGAGGAAGGCGCCAGGATAGTCATCGCCGAATTGAACGAGGTCAATGGCGAAGAGACTGTAAGGCTAGTTCAGGCAAAGGGCGTCGAGGCGTTCGACGTTCCGACCGATGTCAGCAAATCCGTGGAAGTAGCCAGTCTCTTCAAGGCACTGGACGATCGCGGCTGGCCCGTTGACATTCTCGTCAACAATGCGGGTAACGCCGGCGAATTGGCGCCGATCCACGAGACAAGCGACGAGAATTGGGATTCAATCATCCAGGTCCATCTCAACGGCACATTCTATTGCACCCGCGAAGCGATTGGACGAATGCTGCCACGCGGAGCCGGGGTAGTCATCAACATGGGATCGGTCGCCGGGCTGCGGGGACTTCCCGGGGCCGCCTCCTACACCGCGGCCAAAGGCGCGATCATCTCGCTGACAAAGGGAGTAGCGCAGGAGTATGCCGCGCATGGGATTCGCGTCAACTGCATTGCGCCGGGCTGGGTCGAGACGCCGATTCTGGAGCACCTCCCGGATTCGATGCGCCCGATGATGGTCGGCATGACGCCGCTTGGGCGGATTGGCCGACCGGACGAGATCGCAGGTGTCGCACTCTTCCTCGCGTGCGATGATTCGAGCTTTATGATCGGACAGACTCTTAGTCCAAACGGCGGCCTTCACACTTGACACTCGATGCTAAAACAAACGATTCGATTCTTGCTTCTTGTTGTTTTCTTGTTGGCTGGTATCTCGGCCGTTAGCGGTCAGAACCAGCCGCCCAACACTTTTTCTCAGAAGAGCCGCACGTTTTACGACTCTGCTGAGTTCAGACGCATACCGGGCTCATCGGGAATTCGACTGATTCGCGCGAAGCGTCTGGCTCGCAAGGGCGGGGTCCTGATCGGCAGCGAGCACGGTGTCGTTTGGCGCGCGACGGATGGTGCTCTTGCGCCGTTTCCTGCGCGCCAGCGTCTCCCGGTCAACGAGATCACTGTTATCGCGGAGCAGAGCGCGGGAGTTCTCTGGTTTGGCACCAGGCGAGGCGCCGTGCGTTTCGACGAGACATCAGGAGGGATCCAGTATTTTGCCGGTCAGCGATGGCTCCCCGATGACCACGTCACGGCCATTGGCTTTGCGTCGGATGGCGACTCGGATTCAATCTGGATCGAGACCCCGCGGGGCTTCAGCAGAATTCTCTATCGCGCGACAACCTTCGCCGAGAAGACACGGGCTTTCGAAGAGCGCATTCGCGCGCGACATCTGAGACACGGCCTGACAGCTGACTCGCATTTGACCCGCCCGGGAGATTTGACCAGCAACCAGATGGTCTCGTCCGACAACGATGGTCTCTGGACCGCGATGTATGTTGCAGCCGAGGCGTTCCGCTTCCACGTGACACATTCGCCTGAAGCCCGAGAGTTTGCGAGACAGGGGATGAGGGCACTTCTGCGGCTTGAAACAATCTCCGGGAGGCCGGGCTTCCCTGCCCGCTCATTCATTAAGATCGGTGTTGATGAGCAGCCGAAGGACGGCGAATGGCACTCAACACCGGATGGTCAATGGAAATGGAAGGGCGACACGAGTTCCGATGAGATCGTCGGGCACTACTTCGTCTACGGGCTCTACTACGACCTCGTCGCTGACGAGGCTGAGAAGGCAGAGATTCGCGCATTGGTCGACCGACTTACTTCCCACATCATCGATCACGACTATCAGTTGATTGATCTTGATGGCGTACGCACACGATGGGGGTTTTGGGGACCAGCGACGATCTGGGAGGATGCTGACGAGACGGGGCTGCGCGCTCTCCACATTCTCTCGCACTTGCGCGTCGCATCGCATATCACTGGCAATCCAAAATATGCGGCCGCGTATGACGACCTCGTCAGCAAACACAAGTATCAACTGCTCGTGCGCAATCAGAAGATCAGCATTCCCGGGCGTGTCAATCACTCGGACGATGAGCTTGCATTTCTCTCGTACTACCCCCTCCTGCAGTACGAAAAGAACCCGGCGCTACTCGAGATTTATCGAGAGAGTCTGGAGCGGAGCTGGCAGGTCGAGCGTGCGGAGCGAAACCCGCTGTGGAACTTCATCTATGCTGCCGGCACCAAGGCGAAGGAGTTCGACAAGGAGGCCGCAATCCAAACGCTTAAGGACATTCCGGTCGATTTGATTTCGTGGACGGTGACCAACTCGCACCGGATTGACGTCGTGCTCGATCCGTCCAGCGACCGGTTTGGAAGAAGGCAGTCAGCACTGACAGTCCTGCCTTATGATGAGCTGCCGATGATGAAATGGAACGGGAATCCCTATCGACTCGATGGCGGCAATAACGGCCGCAGCGAGGATGATGGGGCTTACTTTCTGCTTCCCTATTGGATGGGTCGCTTTCACGGCCTCATCGCAGAGTAAGAGTAAGTCACTGGTCGACGCTCACGTTTTCCGTCCTTGACACGTCTCAGTATGACTGTTGCAACACCGACCGCGCGCGTTTCCGAGTTGACAAGTGGGCGTGAGGGTCGAACCTCAAGAGTCTCTTCACAGGTCTTTGGCCAGGTCTCGGACCAGATCCTTTGGTTTGAGTCAGACGATGTCGAATTGGCGCCCTACCCCGAAGCCTTCGCCAGCGCGCTGCTGGTACCGGCGCTCGAGAGCGGCCTTGCGCTGACCTTTGATCAACCTCTCCCTTCGACCTGGCTGTCGAATTGTCGGCAGTTGCTTCGTGTCTATCATGAATGGTGGGGATACGAAGAGCACCTCCCCGTCTCACCATCTGGCGACCCTCAGAGGTTTCCGGGCTCGCTCAAAACTGCTCTCTGCTTCACTGGTGGGGTCGATTCGTTCCATACGCTCCTTCGGTCGGGTCACGAGATTGACTTTCTGGTCAATGCCCAGGGGTTCGTCGACACTCCGCTCGAGGACTTTCCGCGGCTCATCGCGATCGAGAATTCCATTCGCGAGGTTGCGAGGAAGACCGGGACAACACCGATCTTTATCCGAACCAATTTCCTCGAACTACCCATGGTCGCGAAGACAAGTTGGGAGCGCGCGCACGGGGGCGGTCTGATCGCGCTTGGACATCTGCTGTCATCAGTCGTCGCGCGATTGCTGATCTCTTCCTCGTATACATTTGAGACAGCTCGGCCCTGGGGCAGCCACTGGATGACGGACCCACTCGGGTCTTCGGCTTCCTTGCAGGTCATCCACGTTGGCGCGGAGCTAAAGCGAAACGAGAAGCTCTGGGCAATCGCGGGCGAGCCCCTGGTGCGCGAGCATTTACATGTCTGCTGGGAGAATCTCGCTCCGACCGGCAATTGCTCTCGCTGTGACAAATGCATTCGCACGCGGTTGCAGTTGCTCGAGTGTGACCAGTTGAGACATTTTTCCTGTTTTGAAGGAGAGGAGTCGCTGGTGCAGGATATTGACTCACTCCCGGTCGGCGACGGGCAGATGCGCACCCACAGACGACTACTCGAGAACAGGCAGGTGGACCGGCGGATATTGAGGGCGATCGACAATCTGGTGACGCGGACTGAACGGGCGCGAGATGCGGGGAGCGCGCCGATCTCGAGACTGCGAAGAGTGTGGTCTCTCCTTCAGCGACTGGCGAAATGAAACCACCAAAGCTCTCATCCCCACCGGCGATTGCCAGTCTTCTCGCACTCTTCCTGGGCATCGGCCTGGGACTGCTGGTCTTCAGGTCTCAATCGCCGTTCTGGCGCCAGGTCGCCGAGAGTGTTTCCGCTTTCGGGACTCTGTGGACAAATGCCCTGCGAATGATGATCATCCCGCTGATTGTTTCGACGCTGATAGTCGCCGTCGCGGGCGATGGCAGTTCTCGGGGGATCGGCAGGATAACAGGCCTTGCTTACGCCACTTTTCTTGGCCTGCTCGCAACGGGCGTGATTTTCGTCATGCTGATTCTGCCTCCGGTGCTGTCGCGCCTCCACCTTGGGGCAAGGCAGATCTCGGCAACGCCGAGCCTTGAATCGGCAGGGGCCGGGGGAGCCCCGGTTCAGCCCGAGAAGAGCTCGTCGTTGATCGACGTTATCGCAACACTGCTGCCGTCGAACCTTGTCGCGGCCGCGTCGAATGACGATCTTCTTCCGATCGTCATCTTTTCGATCCTCGTTGGCCTCGCAACGAGCAGGATCGATGCGAGCCAGCGCCTTCTGTTTATCTCAGTTCTGAGGTCCCTCTCCACCAGCGTGCAGATCATCATCGGTTGGATTCTGTGGATCATGCCGGCAGGTATCTTCGCCTTTGCGTTTGCCACTTCAGCGAATCTCGGCTGGGGCGCAGTCGGCATTCTCGGCCACTGGATTGCCATCGTCTCAACGCTCGCGATTTCGCTGACAGTTGGCCTCTATTTCATCGCAGTAGTTATCGGCGGGGTGAATCTAAAGAGCTTTGCGAAGGCGGTACTGCCAGCCCAGGCGGTCGCGTTCGCGACGCGCTCCTCCCTGGCTGCACTTCCAGCCCTACTCAGCGGCGCTCGCAAGCATCTGCAAAGCCATGAGACCGTCGCCGGTGTCGTTCTGCCGCTCTCGGTCTCGAGCTTCAAGATCAACCGTTCCATCCTCAGCACATCCCGGCTGCTGTTCCTGGCATACGTCTACGGCGTCAGCCTGACTCCCGCTGGAGTGGCAGCTTTTCTCGTTTCCGCGATGCTCATGAGCTTCTCCTCACCGGGACTTCCCGCAAGAGGGCCGGTTGCAAGCCTGCCGCTTTACCTCGCAGTTGGAATCCCACTCGAAGGCATCGTCCTGCTCCGCTCCGTCGACGCGATCAGTGATCTTGCGATGACCCTTCTTAACGTCACCGGGGACATGACCGCGATGACCGTCGTCGCCCGTCTGTCGGGAACGTCCCGGTATATGGATGCCCCCACAGACATCGCAGCGAGACAGGTTCCGAGTGAGGGCTACAATCTCGAGGCCGACGGTCAGATCAAGAATCGCAAATGACTCAAAGCAGGAATCGGGGCCCGAAAGGTTGATGACCGTTCTGACGTTCCTCGCGCTGTTTGCGGGCATCGCCTTCGGCCTCCCTTTCTGTGGTTGTTCCCTCAAGTCGGAGGACGACGCGAGGTTGACGAAGTAGAGGCAGGAAGGGCAGTCTGAGGAATCATTCGACCATTGAGGAGTAGTGATTTGAGCACAAGCCCCACAACAAATCCGACATTGCGCCGAGCACTAAGCCAATGGGGCGCGACCGCATTTGTGGTCACGAACATGGTTGGAACCGGAATTTTTACCATCCCTGCCTTTGTTCGCGAAGCTACGGGAAATGGCGTCGCTGCCCTCGGCGTCTGGGTCGCTGGCGCGTTCCTCGCCCTCTGCGGAGCATTGTGCTACGCCGAATTGGCGACGCGCATGCCTGAAGCCGGCGGCGAGTACCACTACCTCAGCCGCATCTACGGCCGCCTTTGGGGATTCCTCAGCGGATGGATTTCTTTCTTTGTGGGTTTCTCCGCGGCGATTGCAGCGGCTGCGCTTGGAGCTGTGGCTTACGCCGCCACGCTCTTTCCAGGATGGGACTCATCACAGCCCATGATCGCTGGGCTTGGAATTTCGCAAGGGAGTGCGGCAGCGGCTCTTCTGATCATCGCCCTTAGTCTTTTCCATTCGACTGGAGTGCGGCCGAGCGGGAGGCTGCAAACGGGGATTGCGATGCTCGTCATCGGCGCCATCCTACTCTTTGTGATTGCAGGTATCGCAACTGGCAAGGGTGACTGGAATCGTGTCACGCAGGGCCAGCACGCAACGGGCCTGTGGTGGGTCGCCCTTCTCCAGGTCAATTTTGCATACAGCGGATGGAACGCCGCCGCTTATCTCGCGGGAGAAACAGTCAATCCGAGAAAGACGCTCCCGCGCGCGTTGATTGGGGGAACCCTCATCGTTGCCGTGCTCTACGTCCTGCTCAATCTTCTCTTTCTCTATGCGGTGCCGGTAGGTGAGTGGGCTCCTAAGATCGCAGTCGGGAAGCTGGCGTCAGAGCACCTCTTCGGTCCGAATGGCGCGATCCTCGTGAGCGGGATCATCACCCTTATGATCATTGGCTCGGTCAGCTCCATGACCGCGGCCGGACCTCGAGTCTATTGGGCAATGGCCCGCGACGCGATGGCGCCATCCGCTTTCGGAGATCTCAGTCCACGCCACGGTGCTCCGGTAAAAGCGCTCGCATTGCAGGGAGCAATCTCCTCGGTTCTGGCCCTTTCGGGCGCGTTCGAGACGTTGCTCATCTATGCCGGCTCCGCTCTGCTACTGTTTGCGGGCTTCGCAGTTGCGAGCGTCTACTGGGTACGCAGGAGTCCTGGGAATCCGGGCCAGTCCCACTTCCGAGTGCCCGGTTATCCAGTCACGCCCGCGGTTTTTCTGGCACTGGTCGGCATCGCCTGGATCGAAGGACTACGGGAGAGTCCAAGGGCCACTGGTGCCGCCCTCGCGACAATCGCCGCCGGATCTGTCATTTATCTTGTCGGCCGCGCGCGCGGATGGATTCCGCGCGAAGCGAGGCCGACGTCCACTCCTCCTGAAGACTGAGCCCAGGAGACTGAGAAAAAGAGGTCAAAGATGCCAATTTTAAGAACGCTTCTACTTGCGATGATCGGGAGCTTGTTCCTCGGCCAACAGACACAACCTCGCCGCGACCCGGGTGAGTACATCAAGACGCTCGAATCGGAGCGACGTATCTCCGGGTTACAAGTGCCCCAGGTAATTGAGGCCCTCAAGATATCGCGCGGCCAGCGAGTCGCTGACGTGGGATCAGGCTCCGGCTTGTTCACGCGTCCGATGGCAAAGGCTGTTGGCGAATCTGGAGTGGTCTTCGCGATCGACATCGATCCTGATCTCCTGAAATATGTCGAAAAGACCGGGAAGGAGATGCAGCTCTCAAATATCCGGACGGTTCAAGCAACCGAGAGTGATCCAAAGATCCCAGAGCCGGTCGATCTGATTGCGGTCATCGATACGCTGCATCACATTGACAATCGACCGACCTACCTTTCCAACCTCAAACGCTACCTTCGGCCCCAGGGCCGGATTGCGATCATCGACTTCTCCGAGACTTGGCCAGCCGGTCACGAAAACATGAAATACTCTCTCGCTGACTTGGAGGAATGGATGAAGAAGGCGGGTTACGCCCGGGTCGAGAAGCACGACTTTCTAAACAATAACTTCTTCGTCATCTATCGTGCCGTCCAATGAGCATCGCGACCCACTAGCCGACAAACTTGTAGCCCATGCCGTGGATGGTCAGCAGGAACTGAGGATGACGGGGATTCGGTTCAAGTTTCTGCCTCAACCACGCGACATGGACATCGACGGTACGTGTGGTCGGCATCGCATCGTAGCCCCATACCTCATTGAGGAGTTCATCCCGCGAGATCGTCGCCTGGCGGTGCTGGACGAAATACCGTAACAGTTGAAACTCTTTCGCTGAGAGCTCGATCTGGCAGCCATCGCGATCCACCTCTGCGCGGCGGAAATCGATCCGATTAGAACCAAACTGATAGACCTCGGCCGAGGACTGAGC
>JANNRD010000026.1:0-2131 GCA_031401095.1 Acidobacteriota bacterium | reverse complement strand
TCTCTGTGTCTCTGTGGTTGTGCCCCTCTCTCTTCTCGCCTATTGCCCTTTCAACGACCGCACCATGGCATCAGTGTGGTTGCGGACAGGCCCCAGGATATTTCGCAGCCCCGTGAACCGCATCGAAAAGATCGTCGTCGGATTTACCTTAATGTAGTAAGCCCGCCCAATCAACGGACGCCCACTGATCGTGAAGTCATAGCTTACCAGCGCGCCATCCACTCCACCAAGAAACGCCTCAGTCGAGCCCTTCGCGTAGCCCGGTTGAAATCGCAGCGTCTGCTCTTCATCGCGCTTCGCAAACGCCATCGGCGTCGTGCCTTCCTCGACCGTCACGCGCCGGATCCTCAACGTGCCGTTCTCATTGATGCGGTAGACGATCTTCACGTCCAGCCGATTGAGACCATCGCGACTGACCAGCGCAGACCAACCGGGCGCCAGCGTCAGTATGTATTTTCCATCGGGATCCTCAAAGACCTCGGTCACACGATCCTGCCCGAAGGCGACGACACCCATGACCACAACCACAAAAACAACACCGACCAGACGCATCATGAGGCGCTCTCCTTCCAGTTAACCTTCATCCCATCTTCTCTCGAAGCCAACGCGCGAAACGACTTTTCGCCAAGCGCAGCCACGATCGCGGCGCGCTGTGCGTCGACCAGCACTCCAGCTCCGATCTCCGCTGCTTCCAGCAGCTCGTCCATCTGCGCTCGATCGAACGGCTCGGTCTCGGCGGTGCCCTGAATCTCGACGAGGCGGCCATCGCCGGTGCGGACGACGTTCATGTCGACCTCGGCGCGCGAGTCCTCATTGTAATTCAGATCGAGCAGGATTCGGCCGTCAATGATGCCGACACTGACTGCGGCGAGAAAATCCCGCAGCGGCGGTCGCTGTAGCTTACCGGCGTCCAGGTGCCTGTTGAGCGCCAGCGCGAGTGCGACATAGCCGCCTGTGATGGCAGCCGTGCGCGTGCCCCCATCTGCCTGGATGACATCGCAGTCGACCGTCACGGTGCGCTCACCAAGCGCGGACATATCGACTACTGAACGAAGACTGCGGCCGATCAGGCGCTGAATCTCGTGAGTTCGTCCGGACGGGCCGCCACGCAGGTTCTCGCGTGCGGTGCGCGTCCCGGTCGCGCGCGGCAGCATCGCGTACTCGGCCGTCACCCATCCGACTGCTTTGCCTTTGAGAAACGGTGGAACGCGCTCGTCGATCGTCGCATTGCAGAGGACGCGGGTCTCGCCGACTTCGATGAGGACTGAGCCTTCGGCATATCGGGTGAAGTCGGTGGTCATGCGGATCGGGCGCATCTCGGAGGAGGTTCTTCCGTCTTCGCGGAGTATTTTGGTGATCTGTTCTTTGGGGTCTGTCATCGAAGGGTCCCGCTTGGTTGAGAACTGATAAAGAAAAATGCATGGAGTACGAGGTGTACTCCATGCACGAAATCTGATGGAGGTGGAGAGAATCGAACTCTCGTCTGGAAGCCGTTGGCGAAGGAATCTACATGCTTATCCGCTTCGTTCGTGTCTCGCTCGAACGCAGTAACCGAAGCGGCGAAGGACTGCGCGAAAGCATGGCCAGAAGATTTCGCGCCGCAACTCTGACCAGGATTGCGGAACTAGCCTGCTGAAGTGACGCTCGGATTCGTGAACACAGGCGATTCACGAGCGAACGGGCTGTGAACTAGGGTTAACTAGGCAGCCATTGCGAGTTCAGTATTCGCAACTAAGTTTTGCCAGCAGTTTAACGAGTTACCAGCAGCTCGGTATGCATCCGTCGTCTCAGGTCTCCCATCGAAGCCAATGCACCCCCAAAGAACGGTTCCTGAACTCTTAGAGTGTAGTACATGGGAAAAGGAGAAACAACGGAACATACGGAATAAAACGGAAAACACGGAAGAGATTGGGCTATGCCACCGGTTTTTCTCTTCCGTGTCTTCCGTTTTATTCCGTATGTTCCGTTGTCCCTCCTTTTCCTATCGTTAGAAATCTCTTAAGAAACATGAAGAATCCGATTGACTAGAACCCCCGAATCGTATTAGAGTTACCACCTTTCCCCGTTATGGGATCAATCGAGCAGGTCTCCGCAACTGGCAGTTGCCCTCATTTGGCCAGGCGGATATTGG